>NZ_JASCPT010000062.1:0-34033 GCF_029959775.1 Pseudomonas sp. PS01270
AGCTCGCTCCCACAGGAGAACGCATTTCAAATGTGGGAGCGAGCTTGCTCGCGAAGGGGGTGTAACTGTTGGTGTATGACGTGAGTCTGATCTCACCATTAGAGTGCAAAGCAGGGTCAAAAACCGACCTGATTTATATCCTGTGCACCATTTAATTTCATAACTGCGACATTTTGCTCTGTTCCTGTGCGCAATTCGTTTGTTACAGTCCGGCCCAATCTCCTCCAACGACAATAAATTTGCCGAGACTTTGCCCATGATCGAATCCGTCGAATCCTTCCTTGCGCGCCTGAAAAAACGCGACCCGGATCAACCCGAATTCCACCAGGCTGTCGAAGAAGTCCTGCGCAGCCTGTGGCCGTTTCTTGAAGCCAATCCGCACTACCTGACTTCAGGCATTCTCGAGCGCATCTGCGAGCCGGAGCGTGCGCTGGTGTTCCGGGTGTCGTGGGTCGACGATCAGGGCAAGGTCCAGGTCAATCGCGGCTTCCGTATCCAGATGAACAGCGCCATCGGCCCGTACAAGGGCGGCCTGCGCTTCCATCCGTCGGTGAACCTCGGCGTGCTGAAATTCCTCGCCTTCGAACAGACTTTCAAGAACTCGCTGACCTCCCTGCCCATGGGCGGTGGCAAGGGCGGTTCGGACTTCGATCCGAAGGGCAAAAGCGACGCTGAAGTCATGCGTTTCTGCCAGGCGTTCATGAGCGAGTTGTATCGCCACATCGGCGCCGACGTTGACGTGCCGGCCGGTGATATCGGTGTCGGTGCGCGGGAGATCGGTTTCCTCTTTGGCCAGTACAAGCGCTTGAGCAACCAGTTCACCAGCGTCCTCACCGGCAAGGGCATGACCTACGGCGGCAGCCTGATTCGCCCGGAAGCCACCGGTTTCGGCTGCGTGTACTTCGCCGAAGAAATGCTCAAACGCCGCGGGCAGAGCGTGGAAGGCAAGCGCGTAGCGATTTCCGGTTCCGGCAACGTTGCGCAGTACGCGGCGCGCAAGGTCATGGATCTGGGCGGCAAGGTGATTTCCCTTTCCGATTCCGAAGGCACGCTGTACTGCGAAGCAGGACTGAGCGAAGAACAGTGGCTGGCGCTACTGGAGTTGAAGAACGTCAAACGTGGGCGCATCAGCGAATTGGCGAGCGCCCATGGTCTGGAATTCCGCGCCGGCCAACATCCGTGGTCGCTGCCGTGCGATATCGCGCTGCCCTGCGCGACGCAGAACGAACTCGACGCCGAAGCCGCGCGCACTCTACTGCGCAATGGCTGCGTCTGTGTGGCTGAAGGCGCGAACATGCCGACCACGCTGGCGGCTGTGGATATCTTTATCGAGGCCGGCATTCTGTTCGCACCGGGCAAAGCGTCGAATGCCGGCGGTGTTGCCGTGAGTGGTCTGGAAATGTCGCAGAACGCCATGCGCCTGCTGTGGACCGCGGGCGAGGTCGACAGCAAGCTGCACGCGATCATGCAGTCGATCCACCACGCCTGCGTGCATTACGGCGAAGACAACGGTCAGGTCAATTACGTCAAGGGCGCGAACATCGCCGGCTTCGTCAAAGTCGCCGATGCGATGTTGGCGCAAGGCGTGGTTTAAGCCGGTTCGATGCGGATCACTTCGATCAGTTGATCGCCGGCAGGTCGCTGCCACAGCACCTCATCGTTGAGCCGGGCGCCGAGCAAGGCGCGGCCCAGCGGTGAGGCCCAGTTGATCAGGCCCTGACTGGCGTCGGCCTGATCTTCGCCAACCAGTTGCACGCGGTGTTCAGTGTCGTGTTCGTCGGCGAAGGTCACCCAGCTACCGATTTGGACCTTGTCGATGGAAGTCGCAGCAACTGCGACTTGGGCGCTGCTCAGGCGTTGAGTGAAATAACGCAGATCCCGTTGCAGATCGGCCAAGCGTTGCTTGTCGGCCTGCTCGCCCTTGGCCGTTTGCTCGGCGTGCAGGCTCTGCAACTCGGTGACCTTCGCCTGCAACTGCGCCAGCCCCTGCGGTGTGACGTAATTGGGCTGCGTGCTGACCTGACGTTCGACCGGCTGATCGGCCTGCGCGGCGGCGTTGTCTTCGTTGACGAATGCGCGACTCATGAAGTCCTCCTGTTAAAGGATTTGGGCCATGGTTGCCGGCATTTGGTTTCAACGGATGTCTGCAAGCGACCTATTGCGAGCGATAAGCCCGCCCGATGTCTTGGTCCTTCTGCTGCTGCCAGGCGCGTTCGCGTTCGTCCCAATGCTCGTTGCGATATTGCTCGCGATCCCTGTTTTCCAGCATCGCCTGACATTGGCGGAAGCCGTCGACCCAGCCGTCGGCGTATTGCTGGTCCTTGAGATAGCGCGGCACATTCTTGCGAAACTCACCGCTGATCGAGCCCGCCGCTTGCCGGCCGCTGACGCAACCGTCATCGAAACCGTCGGCGAAGGCCGGTGGATAACCCTTGGCGATCAAGTCTTCATGGGTGGTCTGGCAACCGCCCAGCGCCAATACAACACCCAACAATCCCACGCACCGCCACATCGCACTCTCCCGCGCCGATACTCGGCTCATAAGGAAAGTCTAGAAGGGGATTCATGAGGCGGCTGTCGAACGCCTGTGAAAAATCCATTGCACACCACAAAGCCCCTGTGGGAGCGAGCCTGCTCGCGAAGGCGTCGTGTCAGGCAACACTGCTATTGACTGACCCACCGCTTTCGCGAGCAGGCTCGCTCCCACAGGGAGATTTACACAGGCTCGGGATCAGTAGTGATACCACTTCACTTCAAGCATGACTTCCGTTTCCGGGCTGGCGAGCTGGCTGAATTCCCGCTGCGCGCTCAGGCGCAAACCGAGGTTGCGCGACAGCTCCCACTGCTGATTCAGGCTCAGGCTGCGGCGCACTTCGCCGTTGAAGAAGTAGTCGCCCTTGGCCTCCAGGCTCAGATTGCCCAGCGGGTTTTTCCATAGCACGCCGGTGTTGAAGCCACCAGCCGGGGAAACGAACTCGGCGAAGTCGTTGTTGTGCTCCACGCGCACCGTGCCCAGCGCAAAGCCGAGCACGTCTTCGCCCAACTGCCACGTGCCGCCGCCGCCACCGTTGACATGGCTGACCAGCGTTTCGTCGTCATGCTTGCCCGGCACCCGCTCAAGGCCACCGGTGACTTGCCACGACAGCGGTTGCAGCAGCTCGTTGCGCGGTGTCAGCGAACGAATGGTCGCCAGATCCAGTTGCTGTAACTGCCAGTCATTGCCTTCGTACTGGCGCAGCTTCAGTTGCAGGATCTCGATCTGCGCCCCGAGAGGAAAGCTTTCGGCGTTGTCATTGAGGTCGTGATAAGCCATGCGCAAGCCGTATTCGCCAAAGGCGCGATCGCCTCGCGTACCGAGGCCGGCCTGCCAGGTGCGGGACTCGTGGCCATCTTCGGGCAGACCGGGTTGCGGAATTTCCAGCTCCGGCGCCGGGTTCTTGTTGATCGCCCGCAGCAGTTCGAAACTTCGCTGCGCTCGTTGCGGGTCGCGCTCCTGACCGTTGGCGCGGTAGCGCTCCAGACGATAGGCAGCGTCAACGATCAACGCCTGACGCGCGCGCGGCAGCGCTTTGAACGTAGGCTCTTGCAGGACTTTTTGATCGGCGCTGACCTTGAGCACCCATTGCTGTTCGTCATCGCTCAATGGCTCGGCGCGGCTGAGCAGTTCACGTTCGCGGGACGGGCGATATTCGATGTGCTCGACCAGCCCGGCCTCTTTCACCGCTTTGACGGTGTCGGTGGGGATTGCGGTCAGGGGGAATTGTTCGGTCAGGCGCAGGCTCGGCCGCGCCACTTGCAGCAGCTCCAGCAAGCGATACGAGCAGTTTTCATCAAAGAAGAAATAGTCGAACTGGATCTGCTTGAGCTCCCACACATGTTCGACCATGCGTGCGGTTTCTTCCTGAGTCAGATTGAGCCGGTATTCCCACAGGTCACGGTTTTCCAGGCTGCGGTATTCCGAGAGTTTTTCCTGATACGGCACCAGCGCGAACAGCCCTGGGTAGCCGCCCATCAAGCCTTTCCAGGCATACAGAATGCTGTTGTCCGAGCCTTCGATGTACGCGCCGAAGTTGATCGCGTAGCTGAGCAGCGAGGTCTTGTCGGCCTGCACGTCCGCCTGATCGATGCGCAGCAGGGTGTGGCCGAACATCGACGACGGGCTGTTGAGGTACGCCGCCGGGAAAATCATCACCGCACTGTGCGGCGAGACGTCCTTGAACCATTGCTTGTATTCGGCGCATTCCGGCGCTGGCAGGTCAGCGAGATTGAGCTGCGCTTTCAGCCAGCGCGTGCGCGCGGGGTATACGCATTGTGCGTGTTGCTCGCCGAGGCTGGCCGGGGCGTACAACGCCTGCACGGTGGCGGCCAGTTCGCGATCCGGATGCTCGTTGCCGTCGGGCGCGAGAAAGAACTTCTTGTCGCTGACATAGCTGCGCCAGCCGCCGAGCTTGGCGGTTTCGTAATGACCGAGGGAAATCCAGAAGCGGTCGTTGGCCAGTTGCTGCAAACGTTGAGGATCGATGTGAGGCGCGGCGGACAGCGGGGCGCAGACACAGAGCGCCAGCCAGGCAAGGCGTTTGAGCATAGTCGGCAACTTGAACAGGAAAGAAATAAAAGACCCAAAGAGGGGCGGGCCAAAAAAAAACAAAACCCGCTTCCCGAAGGAAGCGGGCGAGGTCGAGCTTAAGCCTGAGTTGCGTACTTGGCCAGACGTGGGTCCGATTTCAGTACTGCCAGGGTGTTGGTATGCACGTCTTCAGCGGTCACGTCAGCTTTGCTGAAGATCTGCTGGAAGTGCTCGTGGGTCACTTGCGCGAAGTGCGCACGATCTTCCGGTGCTACGCCCAGGACCACGGCATAAGTGGTCAGCGCTTCGCCATTGCCTTTGGCCATGTCTTCGGACAGCTCGTTCATCATGCCATTCATGGCGAACCATGATTTACCGCCGTAGGTCAGCGATGCGTTGGTCGAGCAACCGTTGGTGCCGGAAGTCATACCGAACGTGGCGTTACCGGAAGTGCCGTTGGTGGTGGAAGCAAGGAAGTGCGCCGGGGTGCCACGCTGACCTTCGAACAGCATGTTGCCCCAACCGCAATCCGGGCCGCCCGGGGCTTGCGCCATTGCGTTGATGGATACAGCGGTGAAGAGAGTACCGAGAAGAATCCGTTTCATAGCTTTGTTCTCTTTATGTGCATACCAATGGACAGGGTTCTGGCCCTTCGTGCTCTGCCCGAGGACAAAGCCGAAAGTGTCAGTGGGCCGGTATTAGTTCCAGCCGCGCAGTTTGGAGTTTAGGCACGTTCCAGCGGTTCCGTGACTTTTTGCAAAATATTTGGAATAAACCTCTGATTTATCGGGACGCGTCGGCCGGCCGCGCGCTTGTCTATGCTTTGTCATGTGGCGCGCCTTGCCAGTGGGGCACGGGCAGCGCCAGAATGCCGCTACCTGCCCCGCCTGATTGTTAAGGAAGCCCGATGCCTGATCCTGTTGCTGCCAGCCTGCGTCTTGCGCCCGAAGCGCTGACTCGTCCGTTTTCCGCTGAACAGTTCAGCTTCACTAGCACCAATGATCTGGAGCCCTTTCGCGGTGTGCTCGGCCAGGAACGCGCGGTCGAAGCCTTGCAGTTCGGTGTGGCGATGCCACGCCCCGGTTACAACGTATTTGTCATGGGCGAGCCCGGCACCGGCCGGTTCTCGTTCGTCAAACGCTACCTGAAAGCCGAAGGCAAACGCCTGCAGACCCCGGCGGACTGGGTCTACGTCAACAACTTCGATGAGCCGCGCGAACCGCGCGCACTGGAGCTGCCATCGGGCACGGCGGCCTCGTTCATCGGCGACATCAACGGCCTGATCGACAACCTGCTGGCGACTTTTCCGGCGGTTTTCGAACACCCGTCCTACCAGCAGAAAAAAAGCGCCATCGACCGTGCCTTCAACCAGCGCTACGACAAGGCGCTGGACATCATCGAGCGGCTGGCCCTGGAAAAGGACGTCGCGCTGTACCGCGACAGCAGCAATATCGCCTTCACGCCGATGCTCGACGGCAAGGCCCTGGACGAAGCCGAATTCGCGCAGTTGCCGGAAGCCGAGCGCGAGCGTTTTCACGATGACATTTCCGGCCTCGAAGAGCGCCTGAACGAAGAACTCGCCAGCCTGCCGCAGTGGAAGCGCGAGTCGAACAATCAACTGCGTTCGCTCAACGAAGAAACCATCACCCTGGCCTTGCAGCCGTTGCTGGCGCCGCTGTCGGAGAAGTACGCAGAGAACGCCGGGGTCTGCGGTTACCTGCAAGCGATGCAGGTCTACCTGCTGAAAACCGTGGTCGAGCAACTGGTCGACGACAGCAAGACCGACGCCGTCGCGCGCAAGTTGCTGGAAGAACAATACGCACCAAGCCTGGTGGTCGGGCATCCGGCCAGCGGCGGTGCACCGGTGGTGTTCGAGCCGCATCCGACTTACGAAAACCTGTTCGGCCGCATCGAGTACACCACCGATCAGGGCGCGCTCTACACCACTTACCGGCAGTTGCGTCCGGGTGCGCTGCACCGCGCCAATGGTGGTTTCCTGATTCTTGAAGCGGAAAAAATGCTCAGCGAGCCGTTCGTGTGGGATGCGCTCAAACGCGCCCTGCAATCGCGCAAACTGAAAATGGAATCGCCGCTGGGCGAGATGGGCCGCTTCGCCACCATGACCCTGAATCCGCAGCACATCCCGTTGCAGGTCAAAGTCATCATCATCGGTGCGCGGCAGCTGTATTACACGCTGCAGGATCTCGATCCGGACTTCCAGGAGATGTTCCGCGTTCTGGTCGACTTCGACGAAGACATCCCGATGGTCGACGAAAGCCTCGAGCAGTTCGCCCAGCTCCTGAAAACCCGTACTTCGGAAGAAGGCATGGCGCCGCTGACCGCCGATGCGGTGGCGCGGCTGGCGACCTACAGCGCACGACTGGCCGAGCATCAGGGGCGCTTGTCGGCGCGCATTGGCGATCTGTTCCAACTGGTCAGCGAGGCGGATTTCATTCGCCATCTGGCCGGCGATGAAATGACCGACGCCGGCCATATCGAACGCGCCCTGAAAGCCAAGGCCACTCGCACCGGGCGGGTCTCGGCGCGGATTCTCGACGACATGCTCGCCGGGATCATCCTCATCGACACCGACGGTGCGGCGGTCGGCAAGTGCAACGGGCTGACAGTGCTGGAGGTCGGCGATTCGGCGTTCGGCGTGCCGGCGCGGATTTCCGCCACGGTCTATCCGGGCGGCAGCGGCATCGTCGACATCGAGCGTGAGGTCAACCTCGGCCAGCCGATTCACTCCAAAGGCGTGATGATCCTCACCGGTTATCTGGGCAGCCGTTATGCCCAGGAATTCCCGCTGGCGATCTCGGCGAGCATTGCGCTGGAGCAGTCGTACGGTTACGTCGACGGCGACAGCGCATCGCTGGGCGAGGCGTGCACGCTGATTTCGGCGCTGTCGAAAACCCCGCTCAAGCAATGTTTTGCCATCACCGGTTCGATCAACCAGTTTGGCGAAGTGCAGGCGGTCGGCGGGGTCAACGAGAAGATCGAAGGCTTCTTCCGCCTCTGCGAAGCACGCGGCCTGACCGGCGAGCAGGGCGCAATCATTCCCCAGGCCAACGTCGCCACGCTGATGCTCGATGAGAAAGTCCTCGCCGCCGTGCGCGCCGGGCAGTTCCACGTGTATGCGGTGCGTCAGGCCGATGAGGCGCTGAGCCTGCTGGTGGGCGAGCCGGCCGGGGAGCCGAACGCCGATGGCGAATTCCCCGAAGGCAGCATCAATGCGCGAGTGGTTGAGCGCCTGCGCGATATCGCCGAGATGATCAGCGATGAGGACCTGAAAGAGGCCGAGAAGGAACTGGCGCAGGAGGCTCTCGCCGAAGCCAAACCGGCCTGATCAGTTCACGCCAGACCCTGTGGGAGCGAGCCTGCTCGCGAAAGCGCTGTATCAGTCGACGAATGAGTTGGCTGATCCATCGTCTTCGCGAGCAGGCTCGCTCCCACAATGCTTTTCCAGATTGATCTCTGCGGGGATCTTCGGGGAATGTGCCACTACTCTGGCGCCAATATTCACACAATGACCATTCGGCGCCTTCTGGTTCCATTTGGCTTGCGCGGGACACTTTTCTTCTATTCTCAGGTCAAGGATATCGACAGTATCACTGGATCGAGCCAGTCCTCCCGTGGGGGCTGAATACCGGCTTTACCGAGGGTCGCCGCCATGTCGCGCAACCTCTGTCTCACCCGTCAATGCCTGGGTCTGGTGACCCGGATCGAATGCGCCGTCAAGCCGCTGGCCGGCGACAACGGCATGTGGACGCTGCTCTTCGCGGCCGGCATGGCCGGCGAACAACCTTCCGCGATCAAAGCCCAGGGCCCGTTCCACGGCCCGGTCGCGGCCGAGTCGATTCTCGACACCATCGTTGAAAGCCTGACCTTGCATGGTTACGAACTGGCCGATGACCCGCAGATCTGGAGCCTGCATCTGCAAGCCCAGTTGCGGCAGATCAACGGCGGCCGTGGGCGCAGTCTCAACGGTTAAGGCGTTGTCTGGTCCACCTGCGCCTTGTCGAGCTTGACCTCAAAGCCGTATTGCACGGTGGCGAGGTCGGTGCGCTGATAGGTTTCCACGCGAGTCGGGCGACCATAAAAGTAGTGCACGCCGAGTAGCGCCGGGCCTTCGGTGCTGGCGTCGTGGCTGACCGAAAGAATCTGCTTGAGGTAGTGGCCACTGTCGTCCTTGACGAAGAAACGCCATTCGTTGGCCGGGAAGGTTTTCAGGTCGACCACCAGCGTGTTGTCCTTGATCGCCAAGCCTTTGGGCAATGACTGCGCGTCGTAGGATTGCTTCGCCACAGTCGCCAGGAACAACGGCATCGAGCCCACGGCAATCGCCGGGGTTTCCGGAAACAGGTTCAGATCATAAGTAATCGTCGCTTGCAGCGGATCGACCTGGTACGCCTCGGGCGGCAGTTCGATCGGCTCGTCGAGTTTGCCGCCGCGCTTTTCCGTAAAGAAGGTCACCGGGCTGACGCCGGGGTTGAGTTCGTCGCCAAGCAATTCGTCGTTGAAGGTGCGGCGGTGGGAAAACTCTATACGCGCCGCGCTCGGCTCTTCCACCGATTGGTGAATGCGCACGCCGGCCTTCAATTGTTCTTCGGTCAGGTCCGCGCCTTTGAGCCAGTTGGCGGCGAGATCGTCATACACCACAACTGGCAGGTCCAGCGGCTGCACGGCTTTGGCCGTGGTGTGCGGGTTGAAGGTGCGCACCGGCAGGTCCAGGGATTTGCGCGTCACTGTTGCCGAGGAGAAGTCGAGCACGCTGACTTCCAGTGTGTCGATCGGGCCGTGGAAATACACCTTGTTGTAGCGGCGCGGGTGGTCTTTCTCGAAGGCTTGCTGGTCGTCGCTGAGCTGTTTTTCCAGGGTGTCGCTCCAGCTCTTCTGCTTCTGTAACTGCGTCAGTTGCTTCTGGTAAAACTCGACCTGCTCCGGGCTTTCGTTGATCGAACCGGCGCGCACCAGGTATTGGCCACTGGCGTCGCGGGCCTGGACGATCAGCGGATTGATCCGGGTTTCGGCGACTTCTGCCGCCAGCGGCAGGCTGTTGCTGACTTCGACCTCGGCATAGTTCTTTTCCAGCTTGAGCAGTTTGACGCTGAGGTTGTCATTGGTGCGAGTCTGGCCGACGTCTTTCTGCGTCAGGTCAAAGCTGTACAAGCGCCGTGGCGCGATGACTTCGACCTGGCCTTGCAGGCTGACCGGTTGTGGCAGGCTTTTTTTGTCGACGTTGAGGCCATCGATGAACGGGTAGGTCACCGTCAGGTCATCGGGATTGGTCACGTTGGAGCTGGACGGGCTGAGCTGAATGCCGGGGTCGGTTTCCGACCACTCCGGCTGCCAGGCGATCACGCGTTTGTTGCTCAACGTGACCGAATGCCATTCGATGCCGTGCGGAAACAGAAAACCGCCGGGAATGTTCAGGTTGAATGGGAATACCGGCTGCAGATCGGTGAGGTAATCCGAGCTGGCGTCCTTGTGCAGCACGAACAGACCGTCGATGAAGGTATCGACCAGCGCTTGCGGGGTAGGGTAGTGCTTGAGCACGGCGAGGGCGTCTGCGCCGTATTCGGTATGCGGGGTGATGTCGTCGAGCTTGAGTCGGGCGCGTTCGAGCAACAGCAGCGAACCGCCGAGTTCGGTGATGGCGTCCTTGAGCTTGGGATCGCTGATTGTGTCCAGTGACTGTTCGAAGGTGGCGGTCTTTTCGTCAAGGTTGGCGACTTGCTTTTCATCGCCGGGCGAGCAACCGCCGATGAGCAAGGCGAGGCAGATTCCGGCAGTCGTCAAGGCTGATCGCACATCCATTTCCACGCGTCCTGTCCACTGTCATTGGGCTGTCAATGCTTTGGACACTAGCAGAAAAACTTTGTCACACACACGCAGGTGGCGGATTTTCCGGCGGTTTCTGGCTGTCACAGCGGGCTGTTATACTCGCCGCCATTTCCAGCCCCTTGTGTGAGAGTCAATGGAACGCTTTATCGAAAATGCAATGTACGCCACCCGCTGGCTGCTGGCGCCGATCTACATCGGCCTGTCCCTCGGTCTGCTGGCGCTGGCATTGAAGTTCTTCCAGGAAATCATCCATATCCTGCCCAATGTCTTCGCCATGGCTGAATCGGATCTGATTCTGGTGCTGCTGTCGCTGATTGACATGGCGCTGGTGGGTGGTCTGCTGGTGATGGTGATGATTTCCGGCTACGAGAACTTCGTCTCGCAACTGGACATCGACGAAGGCAAAGAGAAGCTCAGCTGGCTGGGCACCATGGACTCGTCGTCGCTGAAGATGAAGGTCGCGGCGTCGATCGTGGCGATCTCCTCGATCCACTTGCTGCGCATCTTCATGGATGCCAAGAACGTCGATCCTGAGCATCTGATGTGGTACGTGATCATTCACATGACTTTTGTGGTGTCCGCGTTTGCCATGGGTTACCTGGACAAGGTCACCAAGCACTGATCAGCCGATCAAGGCAAAAAAACCGCCCGTCTGTTGCGAAACAGACGGGCGGTTTCGTTTGTGGCTTGTGCTTTCAAGCGCAGCGGCCTATGCCTGTAACGGTGCGATTCGCCACGGTGTGAGGTGCTTCCATGAACCTGCAAGAGTTGAACGCGTTTGCTGTTGCCAGGAAGGTCGACGAGTTGAACCTGATCTCCATGGAAGGAGGCATTTACCTGTTGGAAGCGAGGATGCATGGGACGGCGTATCCGTTGAGCGATCTCAAGGGCAATATGCTGACGCTGCGCTCAGTGGAGCACGCGCGGGATCTGCTGCATGCCTTCCCGGTTCTGCCCTTCAACCTTGTGCACACCTCAGTCCATGACGAAATGTGCGGGCTGGTCGCTGACCTCGATGAAAGCCTGAAAGTGCCGCTCGCCTGGCGCTCGGCCCTGTAGCCCCGGCCCCAAGTCCGGGGTATCTGTGCTAGTCTGCTCGCCCTTTTGGTTCCGGGCGCGCCGGGACGCGCTGTGCACGCACGGCAAGTCCTGTGGCCGTCCGCACAGCGGAGCAGTGTCATGTCCGAAGTAAATCTGTCCACCGACGAAACCCGCGTCAGCTACGGTATCGGCCGTCAACTCGGCGACCAGCTGCGCGACAACCCGCCACCGGGTGTCAGCCTGGACGCGATCCTGGCCGGCCTGACCGACGCTTTCGCCGGCAAGCCAAGCCGTGTTGGCCAGGAAGAAATGTCCGCCAGCTTCAAGGTGATCCGCGAGATCATGCAAGCTGAAGCAGCGGCCAAGGCTGAAGCTGCGGCTGGCGAAGGCCTGGCCTTCCTCGCCGAAAACGCCAAGCGTGACGGCATCACCACCCTGGCTTCCGGCCTGCAATTCGAAGTACTGACTCAGGGCGACGGCGCCAAGCCGACCCGTGAAGACCAGGTGCGTACGCACTACCACGGCACCCTGATCGACGGCACTGTGTTCGACAGCTCCTACGAGCGCGGCCAGCCTGCAGAATTCCCGGTTGGCGGCGTGATCGCTGGCTGGACCGAAGCCCTGCAACTGATGAATGCCGGCAGCAAATGGCGCCTGTACGTGCCGAGCGAACTGGCTTACGGCGCACAAGGCGTGGGCAGCATCCCGCCGCACAGCGTTCTGGTGTTCGACGTCGAGCTGCTCGACGTTCTGTAATACCGAGCCTGCCTTGATGGCGGGCTGAAAAATGTGGGAGCGAGCTCGCTCGCGAAGGCGGTTTTTCAGTCGACTCATTCGTTGACTGATTTATCGCTTTCGCGAGCAAGCTCGCTCCCACAGGTTTTTTTAATGCTGCTCATATTTCGATCTTGTTGTGCAGCTCATTGGTCGGGCGCAACGCCCGGGCATAGCAGAACAGGAACAGATTGCGCACCAGCTCCTTGAGTACCAGCGGCTCGCTCGAATTGAGGCTGCTGACGTCCAGATCGCCTTGATCCTGCAGCTCATGCAACGCTTCTTCTTCAAGCACTGCGCAGACTTCGCCGGTTTCCCGATGGAGGATTCTGAGGTAAGGGTGTGGGCGATCCAGCCAGGCGTCGATCAAATAAGTCATGGGGCTCATCTCCTTGAAAGGTTTCAATGAGAATAATTCTTATTCATCAAATAGCAAGTGCCTATTGGCGTATCGTGGAGTTTTCCGGGTAAAGGTTGTGTCAGGTCAAAATGACTGGCTGATGGCCATGCGCGGATTCATTGAGCCGAAGCGGGGAGGGCAAAGCTCCATCCCACGGCTGGCGCAGGATGGATGACGCAAGGCTCAGACTTTTCTGACGAACTCGGATTTGAGCTTCATCGGACCGATGCCGTCGATCTTGCAGTCGATGTCATGATCGCCATCGCACAGGCGGATGTTCTTGACCTTGGTGCCGACCTTGACCACCAGCGATGTGCCCTTGACCTTGAGGTCCTTGATCACGGTGATGGTGTCGCCGTCCTGCAGGACGTTGCCGACCGAATCTTTCTTCACGGCATCATCAGCCGCCACTTCGGCTTCGCCGCTGGCAGACCACTCGTGGGCGCACTCGGGGCAGACCAGTTGGGTGCCGTCTTCGTAGGTGTATTCGGAATTGCATTTCGGGCAGGGTGGCAACGTGCTCACTAAGGTTCCTTGGGTATCAGGAGGGCTAAAGGGCGCACATTGTATAGGGTTTTAGCTTTTCAGGCAGTCAAAAGCAAAAGATCGCAGCTTCGGCAACCCCCGTAGGAGCTGCCGAAGGCTGCGATCTTTCGATCTTGTTTCAGCAATATCAGTGCGTGCGGGCTACCGCGAACTCGCTCAGTTCCACCAGCGCATCGCGGTATTCGCTGGCCGGCAGCGCCTCGAGGCACTTGATCGCGCGGGCCACGTAATCGCGGGCCAGTTGCGCGGTGTACTCCAGCGAGCCGGACGCTTCGACGGCGATGCGGATGCTTTCGAGGTCTTCGATTCCGCCTTTCTGGATCGCCTGACGCACCAGTGCCGCCTGTTCGGCCGTACCTTCGCGCATGGTGTAGATCAGCGGCAGGGTCGGCTTGCCTTCGGCCAGATCGTCGCCGACATTCTTGCCCAGGGTTTCCGCGTCGCCTTTGTAGTCGAGCAGGTCATCAACCAGCTGAAACGCCACACCCAGGTGATCGCCGAACGTGCGCAGGGCTTCGCTCTGCTCGGCGGTCGCGCCGGCGAGCGCGGCGGCGCTGTGGGTAGAGGCTTCGAAGAGCATCGCGGTCTTGCCGCGGATGACTTCCATGTAGGTTTCTTCGCTGGTGCTGGCGTCACGCACCTTGGACAGCTGCAACACTTCACCTTCAGCGATGATGCGCGTGGCCTGGGAGAGGATCTTCATCACCGGCATCGAGCCCAGTTCGACCATCATTTCGAACGAGCGCGAATACAGGAAGTCGCCGACCAGCACGCTCGGGGCATTGCCCCACATGGCGTTGGCGGTCGAGCGGCCACGGCGCATGCCGGACATGTCGACGACGTCGTCATGCAGCAGGGTCGCGGTATGCAGGAATTCGATGGTGGCGGCCAGCAGGCGCATGTCGTCGCCTTCGCGACCCAGGGCCTTGCCACACAGCAACACTAATAAAGGACGCAGGCGTTTGCCGCCGGCCGACGTGATGTAATCGCCGATTTTCGATACCAGCGGCACTCGAGACGTCAGCTGCTTCTTGATGATGCCGTCGACGGCGCTAAAATCGTCCGCCACCGCGCGGTAGAAAGCTTGGGGTTGCATCAGCGAGAGTCGCTCCAGAAGGGTTGCGCGGCATGCTAGGACCCCCGTCCAGACCTGTCAAGGCGCGATGGACGGCCACTTGCGCGAGGCAGATTGCTTGCGTACAATCGCGCACCCTGAACTTCCTGGGCAGCACCTGCCTTACGCAATTGCACTTGGGCCGTTCCAGCCCCATGCAGCCATGCCAGCCAATACCTCTTCTTATAAAGAGCTGGGTGAGCAGGATTATCGGAGAAATACCATGTACGCAGTAATCGTTACCGGCGGTAAGCAATACAAGGTCGCTGAAGGTGAATACCTGAAGATCGAAAAACTGGAAATCGCTACTGGCGAATCCGTGACTTTTGATCGCGTTCTGCTGGTCGCCAACGGCGACGACGTGAACATCGGCGCACCAGTTGTTGCTGGCGCAACCGTCAAGGCTGAAGTGATCTCCCAAGGTCGTCACGATAAAGTCCGCATCATCAAGTTCCGTCGCCGTAAGCACCACATGAAGCGTATGGGCCACCGCCAGTGGTTCACCGAGATCAAAATCACCGGTATTCAGGCTTAATTACAGCCTAATTCCTCACTAGGAGAATTGAACTCATGGCACACAAAAAAGCTGGTGGTAGTACCCGTAACGGTCGCGACTCAGAAGCCAAACGCCTTGGCGTGAAGATGTATGGCGGCCAGGTCATCAAGGCCGGCAACATCATCGTGCGTCAGCGCGGCACCCAATTCCACGCTGGCTACGGCGTTGGCATGGGCAAGGATCACACTCTCTTCGCTAAAATCGAAGGCGTGATCAAGTTCGAAGTAAAGGGCGCCTTCGGTCGTCGTTACGTGAGCGTAATCGCGGCTTAATCGCGAGATCGCTGGAGAAGCCCTGTCTTGCGACGGGGCTTTTTCGTTTGTGGGGTGAGTCTCTTGCAAAGCTGTTTGTATGGGCTGTCGGCGTGCGATGCAGGTCGTGTCTTGGGGTCGCTGCGCTCATTTTTGCAAGAGTCTTATGTCTTGATTGTTTTTCGGCTCGTCCGTACGGCGAGAGGCGTTGGTTATGAAGTTTGTTGATGAAGTATCGATTCGCGTAAAGGCCGGTGACGGTGGTAACGGTGCCATGAGTTTCCGCCGGGAAAAATTCATTGAAAACGGCGGCCCGAACGGCGGTGATGGCGGTGACGGCGGTTCCATCTACATGATGGCCGACGAAAACCTCAACACCCTGGTCGACTACCGTTACACCCGTCACTTCGATGCCGAGCGTGGCTCCAACGGTGGCAGCACCGACTGCACCGGCAAGAAGGGCGAAGACCTGATCCTGCGCGTGCCGGTCGGCACCACCGTGATCGACTCTGCCACTCAGGAAGTCATCGGCGACCTGACCAAGGCCGGTCAGAAACTGATGGTAGTGCAGGGCGGCTGGCACGGTCTGGGCAACACCCGTTTCAAATCCAGTACTAACCGTGCACCGCGTCAGACCACGCCAGGCAAGCCGGGCGAGCAGCGCGACCTGAAACTGGAAATGAAAGTGCTGGCCGACGTCGGTCTGCTGGGCTTGCCGAACGCCGGTAAAAGTACCTTTATCCGTTCGGTCTCGGCCGCCAAGCCGAAAGTCGCCGACTACCCGTTCACCACGCTGGTGCCGAACCTGGGTGTGGTCAGCGTCGATCGTTGGAAGAGCTTCGTCATTGCCGACATTCCGGGTCTGATCGAAGGCGCTTCCGACGGTGCCGGCCTGGGCATTCGCTTCCTCAAGCACCTGGCGCGTACGCGTCTGCTGCTGCACCTCGTCGACATGGCGCCGCTGGATGATTCCAGTGCTCCGGACGCGGCTGAAGTGATCGTCAACGAGTTGATCAAGTTCAGCCCGTCGCTGGCCGAGCGTGATCGCTGGCTGGTGCTGAACAAGTGCGACCAGATTCTTGAAGAAGAGCACGATGCTCGCGTCAAGGAAATCGTTGATCGCCTGGAATGGACCGGTCCGGTGTACGTGATCTCGGCCATCGCCAAGATCGGTACCGAGCGTCTGTGCCACGACATCATGCGTTACATGGAAGACCGTGCCGATCGCCTCGCCGCAGATCCTGCATACAAGGAAGAGCTGGCCGATCTCGATCAGCGCATCGAAGACGAAGCTCGCGCGCAGTTGCAGGCGCTGGACGACAAGCGTGCCCTGCGTCGCAGCGGCGTTAAGTCGGTCCATGACATCGGCGACGATGACTGGGACGAAGAAGATGTGGATGACGAAGACGGTCCGGAAATCATTTACGTGCGTGACTGATCCGTTGCGATAAACTTGAACGCCGCTCAATCGAGCGGCGTTTTAGTATCCGGAAATCGATCGTTGGTCAGCAATCGCCACGATTAACGTCACGGGCAGTGCCAGGTCGCGCTGCCCTCAAGCTAAGGTTGAAGATGATGCGGAGCAAGGTGACAGGTGCGCAGCGTTGGGTCGTGAAGATCGGCAGCGCTTTGCTGACAGCTGACGGCAAAGGGCTGGATCGCGCGGCAATGAGTGTCTGGGTCGAGCAGATGGTGGCGCTGCATGAGGCGGGCGTCGAGCTGGTGCTGGTGTCCTCCGGGGCGGTGGCGGCCGGCATGAGTCGCTTGGGCTGGACCGCACGACCCAGCGCCATGCACGAGCTCCAGGCGGCCGCTGCAATCGGTCAGATGGGGCTGGTGCAGGCGTGGGAGTCGAGCTTCGCCGAGCATGGCCGGCACACTGCGCAGATTCTCCTGACCCACGACGACCTGTCCGACCGCAAGCGCTACCTCAACGCCCGCAGTACCTTGCGTGCGCTGGTCGAGCTGAAAGTCATTCCGGTGATCAACGAAAACGACACCGTGGTCACCGATGAAATCCGTTTCGGCGATAACGACACGTTGGCGGCGCTGGTGGCCAATCTGGTCGAGGCCGATCTGCTGGTGATCCTTACCGATCGCGACGGCATGTTCGACGCCGATCCGCGCAACAATCCTGATGCGCAACTGATTTATGAAGCGCGCGCCGATGATCCGACTCTGGATGCGGTCGCCGGCGGTACCGGCGGTGCGCTGGGGCGCGGCGGCATGCAGACCAAGCTGCGCGCGGCGCGCCTGGCAGCGCGTTCCGGTGCGCACACCATCATCGTCGGCGGGCGCCTTGAGCGCGTGCTTGATCGTCTCAAGGCGGGCGAGCGCATCGGCACGCTGCTATCGCCGGAGCGCGGCATGCTCGCGGCGCGCAAGCAGTGGCTGGCCGGTCATCTGCAAACCCGTGGCACTCTGGTGCTGGATGAGGGGGCGGTGTCGGCGTTGTCCAAGGGCAACAAAAGCCTGCTGCCGGTGGGGGTGAAACTGGTTCAAGGCAGTTTCCGTCGCGGTGAGATGGTCGTCTGCGTAGCGCCGGATGGTCGTGAGATCGCTCGGGGTCTGGCCAATTACAGCGCCCTGGAAGCGCAAAAAATCATCGGTCAGTCGTCGGATGCGATTGTCGGTTTGCTCGGTTACATGGCGGAGCCGGAACTGGTTCACCGTGACAACCTGATTCTGGTCTAAGGAAAATTCGATGCGTGTAGCGAAAGGATTGTTGGGTCTGCTGATGGCCATGCCATTGCTGGCCTCGGCCGAGGAAATCGGCCAGGTGTCGACGGTGTTCAAGTTTGTCGGGCCGAATGACCGGATCGTGGTCGAGGCGTTCGACGATCCGAAAGTCGAAGGCGTGACCTGCTACCTGTCGCGCGCCAAGACCGGTGGAGTGAAGGGTGGTCTCGGTCTGGCAGAGGATCGTGCTGAGGCGTCGATCGCTTGTCGCCAGGTCGGGCCGATCAAGTTCAAGGGAGAGCTGAAGGATGGCGACGAGGTGTTCAAGGAGCGCACTTCGCTGGTGTTCAAGACCATGCAGGTGGTGCGTTTCCTCGACAAGAAGCGCAACACGCTGGTGTACCTGGTCTACAGCGATCGCTTGATCGAGGGCAGTCCGCAGAATGCGGTCACGGCCATCCCGATCCTGCCGTGGGTGCCGGTCCAGCAATAAGCGCCACCAATCCGAACTGTGGGAGCGAGCCTGCTCGCGAAGAGGTCATGTCGGTCGATAGAAATATCAACTGGCAGATCGCATTCGCGAGCAGGCTCGCTCCCAAATTTTTTTGCCTGTAGCTTGTTGAATCACAGGCAATAAAAAACCGACCCTGAGGTCGGTTTTTTAATGACTACGTCGATTAAGCGGCTTCTTTCAGCGCTTTGACGTGGCCATTCAGACGGCTCTTATGACGAGCAGCCTTGTTCTTGTGGATGATGCCTTTATCGGCCATACGGTCGATAACTGGCACGGCCAGAACGTATGCAGCTTGAGCTTTTTCAGCGTCTTTTGCGTCGATGGCCTTAACTACATTCTTGATGTAGGTACGAACCATGGAACGCAGGCTGGCGTTGTGGCTGCGACGCTTCTCAGCCTGTTTTGCACGTTTTTTGGCGGAAGGTGAGTTGGCCACCGTCGAGCTCCTCGAAAGACTTTTTAGGAAATAGCAAACAAAATAGGCCGCGAATCATGCCGATGAAGACTTGTCTTGTCAAGGGCACTTGAATCGTTCCGCTAAGTGGTAGGTATAAAGAGGCGGGATATTTATTTCCGGCGCTTGACCTGTAAACTCGCGAGCTTTGGCTCTGTGCTGTTGCGGCGCGGAGTATCGCACAAGTAGGCGCATTGTTCGCCTGCTGTTTATCGACAGGCACAAACTCTCTCAATGAATCTGCTCAAATCGTTGGCCGCCGTCAGCTCTATCACGATGCTTTCCCGGATTCTGGGTTTTGTTCGTGACACGTTGATAGCGCGGACATTCGGCGCCGGGATGGCCACGGATGCCTTCTTTATTGCGTTCAAACTGCCCAACCTGCTGCGGCGCATCTTTGCCGAAGGGGCTTTCTCCCAGGCTTTCGTGCCGATTCTGGCTGAATATAAAAGCCAGCAGGGCGAAGAGGCGACGCGCACCTTTATTGCCTATGTGTCGGGCCTGCTGACGCTGGTATTGGCGGTGGTGACGGCGCTGGGCATGATCGCCGCCCCTTGGGTGATCTGGGCCACAGCGCCCGGTTTTACCGATACCCCGGAGAAATTCCAGCTCACCTCCGATCTGTTGCGGGTGACCTTTCCTTATATATTGCTGATCTCGCTGTCGTCGCTGGCCGGCGCGATTCTGAATACCTGGAACCGCTTCTCGGTGCCGGCCTTCGTGCCGACTCTGCTCAACGTCAGCATGATCGTGTTTTCGCTGTTCCTCACGCCGTACTTCGATCCACCGGTCATGGCCCTTGGCTGGGCGGTGCTGGTCGGCGGTCTGGCGCAGTTGCTGTATCAGCTGCCGCACCTGAAAAAGATCGGCATGCTCGTGCTGCCACACCTGAACCTGCGCGACAGCGGCGTGTGGCGGGTAATGAAGCAGATGCTGCCGGCGATTCTCGGCGTGTCGGTCAGTCAGATTTCGCTGATCATCAACACCATCTTCGCCTCGTTTCTGGTCGCAGGTTCAGTGTCGTGGATGTATTACGCTGACCGCTTGATGGAATTGCCGTCGGGCGTGTTGGGTGTGGCACTGGGCACGATTCTGCTGCCGACACTGGCCAAGACCTATGCCAGCAAGGATCGTCACGAGTATTCGCGAATCCTCGATTGGGGGCTGCGCCTGTGCTTTGTGCTGGTGCTGCCGTGCGCATTGGCGCTGGGGATTCTTGCTGAACCGCTGACTGTTTCATTGTTTCAGTACGGCCAGTTCAGTGGCTTTGATGCCGAGATGACCCAGCGTGCGCTGATTGCCTATTCTGTCGGCCTGCTCGGGATTATCGTGATCAAAGTGCTGGCGCCGGGCTTTTATGCGCAACAGAACATTCGCACCCCGGTGAAAATCGCGATTTTCACGCTGGTCTGCACGCAGTTGTTCAACCTGGCGTTGATCGGCCCACTGGCCCATGCCGGCCTTGCCTTGGCGATCAGTGCCGGTGCTTGCCTGAACGCCGGGCTGCTGTTCTATCAGCTGCGCAAGCAAAAGATGTATCAACCGCAACCGGGCTGGGGCAAATTCGGCTTCAAGCTGGTCGTTGCGGTGACCGTGATGTCGGCGGTGTTGCTGGCGGGCATGCATTTCATGCCCGCGTGGGATGAGGGGCATATGCTCGAGCGCTTCCTGCGGCTGGGCACGCTGGTGGTTGCTGGCGTGGTGGCGTATTTCGGTATGTTGCTGCTGCTGGGTTTCCGCCTGCGCGACTTCAATCGCAAGGCCTTGAGCTGAGGTTTCAGCCTTTATCGACAGGCACGGGCCGGCGGTTTTGTCGGCTCGTTCACTTTGCGTTACGGTGTTGCCTGTCGTCGGCCGTCGGGTGTGGTTATAATCGACCACTTTATGAGCAAGAAGCGCGTTATGCAGCTGGTTCGAGGCCTCCACAACTTGCGCCCCCAGCATCGGGGCTGCGTCGCCACTATTGGCAACTTTGACGGTGTTCACCGTGGTCACCAGGCTATCCTGGCCCGGCTGCGTGAGCGTGCGCTCGAGTTGGGCGTACCCAGCTGCGTGGTGATTTTCGAGCCGCAGCCACGGGAGTTCTTTGCTCCCGACACCGCACCGGCACGTCTGGCGCGGTTGCGCGACAAGCTGCAGTTGCTGGCCGCTGAAGGCGTCGACCGGGTGCTGTGCCTGGCGTTCAACCAGCGGCTGAGCAAGCTCAGCGCCAGTGAGTTCGTCGATACCATTCTGGTCGATGGCCTTGGCGTGCAGCATCTGGAGGTCGGTGACGATTTCCGTTTCGGTTGCGACCGCCTCGGCGATTTCGATTTTCTGATGCAGGCCGGGCAGGTTCACGGTTTCACCGTCGAAGCGGCGCAAACCGTCGAGCTGGACGGCATTCGCGTCAGCAGCACGCAGGTGCGCAACGCCTTGGCTGCGGCCGATTTTGCCTTGGCCGAACGCTTGCTCGGCCGTCCGTACCGCATCGCCGGTCGCGTGCTGCATGGTCAGAAACTGGCCCGGCAACTGGGCACGCCCACTGCCAACATTCAACTCAAGCGTCGTCGCGTGCCGTTCACCGGCGTCTATCTGGTGAATGTCGATATCGACGGCAAGACCTGGCCCGGTGTCGCCAATATTGGCGTGCGTCCCACGGTGCAAGGGGATGGCAAAGCCCACCTCGAGGTCCATCTGTTAGATTTTGCCGGCGATCTGTATGACCGGCGTTTGACGGTGGTTTTCCACCAAAAGCTGCGTGAAGAGCAGCGCTTCGCCTCTCTGGAGGCATTGAAAACGGCGATCAATGCGGATGTCGCCACCGCCCGTGCACTAGCCGCACCTAGCGCCCATCGCTAATGAAGAGCCTTAAATGACCGACTATAAAGCCACGCTAAACCTTCCGGACACCGCCTTCCCAATGAAGGCCGGCCTGCCACAGCGCGAACCGCAGATCCTGCAGCGCTGGGACAGTATTGGCCTGTACGGAAAGTTGCGCGAGATTGGCAAGGATCGTCCGAAGTTCGTCCTGCACGACGGCCCTCCGTACGCCAACGGCACGATCCACATCGGTCACGCACTGAACAAGATTCTCAAGGACATGATCATCCGCTCGAAAACCCTGTCGGGTTTCGATGCGCCGTATGTCCCGGGCTGGGATTGCCACGGCCTGCCGATCGAGCACAAGGTGGAAGTGACCCACGGCAAGAACCTCGGCGCGGATAAGACCCGCGAGCTGTGCCGTGCCTACGCCACCGAGCAGATCGAAGGGCAGAAGTCCGAGTTCATCCGTCTCGGCGTGCTGGGCGACTTCGCCAACCCGTACAAGACCATGGATTTCAAGAACGAGGCCGGTGAAATCCGCGCCCTCGCCGAAATCGTCAAGGGTGGTTTTGTCTTCAAGGGCCTCAAGCCAGTGAACTGGTGCTTCGATTGCGGTTCGGCTCTGGCTGAAGCGGAAGTCGAGTACGAGAACAAGAAGTCCTCGACCATCGACGTTGCGTTCCCGATCGCCGACGAAGCCAAACTGGCTGCGGCCTTCGGTCTGGCCTCGCTGAGCAAACCTGCTGCGATCGTGATCTGGACCACCACCCCGTGGACCATCCCGGCCAACCAGGCGCTGAACGTGCACCCGGAATTCAACTACGCCCTGGTCGATATCGGCGACAAGCTGCTGGTGCTGGCTGAAGAGCTGGTCGAAGCCTGCCTGGCGCGCTATGGCGTGGAAGGTTCGGTCATCGCCACCACCACCGGTAAAGAGCTGGAGCTGATCAACTTCCGTCACCCGTTCTACGATCGTCTGTCGCCGGTGTACCTGGCTGACTACGTTGAACTGGGCGCTGGCACCGGCGTAGTTCACTCCGCCCCGGCCTACGGCGTGGACGACTTCGTGACCTGCAAGAAATACGGCATGGTCAACGACGACATCCTCAACCCGGTACAGAGCAACGGCGTGTACGTGCCGTCGCTGGAATTCTTCGGCGGCCAGTTCATCTGGAAGGCCAACCCGGCCATCGTAGAAAAACTGACCGAAGTCGGTGCGCTGATGCACACCACCGTCATCGAACACAGCTACATGCACTGCTGGCGCCACAAGACCCCGCTGATCTACCGCGCCACCGCGCAGTGGTTCATCGGCATGGACAAGGAGCCAACCAGCGGCGACACCCTGCGCGTGCGCTCGCTCAAAGCCATCGAAGACACCAAGTTCGTTCCGGCCTGGGGCCAGGCGCGCCTGCACTCGATGATCGCCAATCGTCCGGACTGGTGCATTTCGCGTCAGCGCAACTGGGGCGTGCCGATCCCGTTCTTCCTCAACAAGGAAAGCGGCGAGCTGCACCCGCGTACCGTCGAGCTGATGGAGGAAGTCGCCAAACGCGTTGAAGTCGAAGGCATCGAAGCCTGGTTCAAACTCGACGCTGCCGAACTGCTCGGTGATGAAGCGCCGCGGTACGACAAGATCAGCGACACCCTCGACGTCTGGTTCGACTCGGGCACCACGCACTGGCACGTTCTGCGCGGTTCGCACCCGATGGGCCACGAGAGCGGCCCGCGTGCCGACCTCTACCTGGAAGGTTCCGACCAGCACCGTGGCTGGTTCCACTCCTCGTTGCTGACCGGTTGCGCCATCGACAACCACGCGCCATATCGCGAGCTGCTGACGCACGGCTTCACCGTCGACGAGTCCGGCCGCAAGATGTCCAAATCGCTGGGCAACGTGATCGCGCCGCAGAAGGTCAACGACACCCTGGGCGCCGACATCATGCGTCTTTGGGTCGCTTCGACCGACTACTCCGGCGAAATGGCGGTGTCCGAGCAGATCCTGCAGCGCAGCGCGGATGCCTACCGTCGTATCCGTAACACCGCGCGCTTCCTGCTTTCCAACCTGACCGGTTTCAACCCGGCCACCGACCTGTTGCCGGCCGAAGACATGCTGGCGCTGGATCGCTGGGCCGTGGATCGTACGCTGCTGCTGCAACGCGAGTTGCAAGAGCACTACGGCGAATACCGTTTCTGGAACGTGTACTCTAAGATCCACAACTTCTGCGTGCAGGAGCTGGGTGGTTTCTACCTCGACATCATCAAGGACCGCCAGTACACCACCGGTGCCGACAGCAAGGCCCGGCGCTCGTGCCAGACTGCGCTGTTCCACATCTCTGAAGCGCTGGTGCGCTGGATCGCGCCGATCCTCGCCTTCACTGCTGACGAACTGTGGCAATACCTGCCGGGCGAGCGTAACGAGTCGGTCATGCTCAACACCTGGTACGAAGGCCTGACCGAGCTGCCGGAAGGCTTCGAGCTGGGTCGCACCTACTGGGATCGCATCATGGAAGTGAAGGTTGCGGTCAACAAAGAGATGGAAATCCAGCGTGCGGCGAAAGCCGTCGGTGGCAACCTGCAGGCCGAAGTGACGCTGTTTGCCGAAGAGGCGCTGAGCGCCGATCTGGCCAAGCTGAGCAACGAGCTGCGCTTTGTCCTGATCACCTCGACTGCCAGCGTTGCACCATTCGTGCAGGCTCCGGCCGATGCAGTGGCCACCGAAGTCAGCGGTCTGAAACTGAAGATCGTCAAATCGGCGTTCCCGAAATGCGCACGTTGCTGGCATTGCCGCGAAGACGTCGGCGTGAACCCGGAGCATCCGGAAATCTGCGGGCGTTGCGTCGACAACATCAGCGGTGCTGGCGAGGTTCGTCACTATGCCTGATGCCATTGGCCGTTTCGGACGGCTGAGCTGGCTGTGGTTGAGCTTGCTGGTTCTGGTCATTGACCAGGCCAGCAAGTTCTACTTCGAAGCCAAGCTCGAAATGTTCCAGCAGATCGTGATCATTCCCGATCTGTTCAGCTGGACCCTGGCCTACAACACTGGCGCTGCTTTCAGCTTCCTCGCCGACAGCTCCGGCTGGCAGCGCTGGCTGTTTGCCCTGATCGCGATTGTGGTCAGTGCCGTGCTGGTGGTCTGGCTCAAGCGTCTGGGTCGCAACGACACCTGGCTGGCCGTCGCCCTGGCGTTGGTGCTGGGTGGCGCGCTGGGCAACCTGTATGACCGCATTGCCCTGGGCCATGTGATCGACTTCATTCTGGTGCACTGGCAGAACCGCTGGTATTTCCCGGCGTTCAACATTGCCGACAGCGCGATCACCGTTGGCGCGATCATGCTGGCACTGGACATGTTCAAATCGAAGAAAACCGAAGAGGCTGCTCATGACTGAACCGCTATCGACTGAGCAACGCATCGGCCAGAACACCGAAGTCACCCTGCACTTTGCTTTGCGCCTGGAAAACGGTGACACCGTCGACAGTACCTTCGACAAGGCCCCGGCGACGTTCAAGGTCGGCGATGGCAACCTGCTGCCGGGTTTCGAAGCCGCACTGTTCGGCTTCAAGGCCGGCGACAAGCGCACCCTGACCGTCGAGCCGGAAAACGCTTTTGGTCAGCCGAACCCGCAGAACGTGCAGACCATCCCGCGTTCGCAGTTCACCGACATGGAGTTGTCGCCGGGTCTGCTGGTGATCTTCAACGATGCGGCCAATACTGAATTGCCAGGTGTGGTGAAGGAATTCGACGACACGCAAGTGACCGTCGACTTCAACCACCCGCTGGCGGGCAAGACGCTGACCTTTGACGTGGAAATCATTTCCGTCAAAGCGATCTAAAAATGCAGGAGTGAGCTTCTGTGGCGAGGGGATTTATCCCCGCTGGGGTGCGAAGCGCCCCCAGACCAGTCAACGGATTCTGAGATAAGTCCGTTGATAGTCTACGACTGCTACGCAGCCGAGCGGGGATGAATCCCCTCGCCACAACAAGCAGGTCTCCACAGTCTGTTTTCCATTGTTTTCGCGCGCAAGACACGAGGCACAGCATGCAAATCAAACTCGCCAACCCCCGTGGCTTCTGCGCCGGTGTGGACCGGGCGATCGAAATCGTCAACCGCGCCCTGGAAGTCTTCGGGCCGCCGATCTATGTGCGTCACGAAGTTGTGCACAACAAGTTCGTCGTCGAAGACCTGCGCAGCCGTGGCGCGATTTTCGTCGAAGAGCTCGATCAGGTACCCGATGACGTCATCGTCATCTTCAGCGCCCACGGTGTTTCCCAAGCCGTACGCAACGAAGCTGCAGGTCGTGGCCTGAAAGTCTTCGATGCAACCTGCCCGCTGGTGACCAAGGTGCACATCGAAGTCGCCAAATACAGCCGCGACGGTCGCGAGTGCATCCTGATTGGCCACGCCGGTCACCCGGAAGTCGAAGGCACCATGGGCCAGTACGACGCCAGCAATGGCGGCGCGATCTACCTCGTTGAAGACGAAAAGGACGTGGCCGCACTGCAGGTGCGCGATCCGGAAAGACTCGCTTTCGTCACCCAGACAACCTTGTCGATGGACGACACCAGCCGCGTTATCGATGCCCTGCGCACGCGCTTCCCGGCGATTGGTGGCCCGCGCAAGGACGATATCTGCTACGCCACACAAAACCGCCAGGACGCCGTCAAGCAACTGGCCGACGAGTGCGACGTGGTGCTGGTGGTCGGCAGCCCGAACAGTTCCAACTCCAACCGTCTGCGCGAATTGGCTGAGCGCATGGCGACTCCGGCGTACCTGATCGACGGTGCCGAGGATCTGCAACAGAGCTGGTTCGACGGCGTCGAGCGCATTGGCATTACCGCTGGCGCCTCGGCACCGGAAGTGCTGGTCCGGGGCGTGATCCAGCAATTGCAGGCCTGGGGCGCGACCGGTGCCGACGAGCTGGCTGGCCGTGAGGAGAACATCACGTTCTCGATGCCGAAAGAGCTGCGCGTCCGTTCGATCTGACGCTTCTGCCTTTGTCGCACAGCGCCTGTTCGGTCTCCTGACTGCTCAGGCGCACGCGACCGGTCGCCGCCAGCACGATCTGCCGCTGGCTGACCGGTTCGCGCGGCGAGCAGATGTGTATCGTCCCCGCCTGAAATCGCCGCCCCGGCATCAGTGGCTGCCCCAGATGACTGAACCGCACATAGCGGCTCACCCACCAGTTGCCGACAATCGGCACTTTCGCCTCACTGGCGCGTTCAACCAGCAGCGGATTGCTGCTGTCCTCCGGCCCCTTGCCGCTTCTATCCAGAATGATCCGCCATCCCTGACTCCAGTCACCGTCGATGCCATGGATCACCACGCTCTGATTGTGCGTGATCGCCAGTGTGCGAGCGTGGCGGATGCCTTCGAGCAGCGACTGCGCCGCGTGGTCGCGTTGAGTCGCTTGCTTGAGCGCGGCGAACGCCGGGCTGACCAGCAGCAGAACAATTGCGCCAATCGCCAGTCCCATAAGCAGTTCAATCAGGCTGAAACCGTGTTGCGGCATGAAAAATCCCTCCGTGGAATGGTATGAGCAGCGCAATCCGTGCGCCGCGCAGGGCAAATCAGTCGGCGCGTGCCGAGCGAATGTTCTAGCGTGTAAAAGCAGGTATAGCCGACGGCAACGGAGGGCACCGATGGATCTTCGTACAAAAGGTTTCACGCTGGTCGAGTTGCTGGTCGCCATTGCGGTGTTCCTGATACTGATCACGCTGGCGGTGCCGGCCTTTACCCGTACGATCCAGAGCAGCAAGGCGGATACCGAAGTCGGCGACTTGCAGCGGGCGATCAATTTCGCTCGCCTCGAGGCAATCAATCGCGGCGTGACCACGCGTCTGCGTCCGACCGCCGGCGGCAGTGTATGGACCGGTGAACTGGCGGTCTACGACAGTACTGGCAATCCGGCCAATGTGTTGCGGGTTGTTCCAGCAATGAGCAGTGGCGCGACTCTGACGCTACCCTCAGGAGTGACCGCACTGGATTTCAACAACCTCGGCGGTCTGGCGGCACCGTCGACGGCGGTGGTCATCGGTTACACGCTGGGCACGCAAAGCAGGACGCTGAACGTGTGTTTGAACGGACGCATTCAACTGGGTGGAAATTGCGGATGAGGGCAGGGAGCAAAAACGCACAGGAGGGCATGACGCTGATCGAAGTGCTGGTCGCGCTGCTGATTCTCACCGTCGGGCTGTTGGGCGCAGCGGCGGTGCAGCTCAATGCGCTGAAGTACACCGACAGTTCGCGGATGACCAGTCAGGCCAGCTTCATCGCCTATGACATGATGGATCGCATCCGCGCCAATTCCGGCGCCAACTACACCGTTGCGCCACCGACCTCGGGCAATCTCAGTAATGCGCGGGACCAGGACCTCTACGACTTCACCACCAACATCGCCAACTTCGGCGGCCCGACCGCGACGGGCAGCATCACCCTCAACCAGCGGGTCTACACCATCACCATTACCTGGAGCGACGCGCGCGCGGCCAACGCTGCCAGTGCCCAGCGCAGTTTCGTCCTGAGCAGCCGTGCGGCGGTCGATCCGGTGGCCACACCATGAAGCGTGCCAGCCGTGGTTTCGGCCTGATCGAGTTCCTGATTGCCCTGGCTTTGGGGCTGATCGTCGTGCTCGGCGTGGTACAGATTTTCATCGCCGCAAAAAACACCTACGTCAGTCAGAACAGCGCCGCAGCGATGCAGGAAGACGCGCGCTTCGTTCTCAGCAAAATGATTCAGGAAATCCGCATGGTCGGCATGTTCGGCTGCCTCGGCACCATCGTCGACTCCAGCTCAGCAGGGGATTTCAACACTGCGCAACTCATCCCGATCAACTGGGATAACGCCAGTCTCAAGCTGACCCTGGTCACCGCCGATGTCGGCAGCGGCGGGGGAACGCCGACCTGGACGGTGATTTCCGACTGCCGCAACAGTGCAGTCGCCTACAGCGGATTGCGCAACCCGACCTCGGGCCAGATCGCGTTCCCGATCCGGCGCCTGATCTACAGTTTCAGCAATAACCAGATCCTCATGGGCACTGGCAGCGGCAATCCGGCGCAGCAAGTGCTGGTGAACAACGTCAGCGCCTTCAACGTCACATTCGGTCTGGCCAGTTCGGCGACCGACGTCGCAGCCTCAACCTACAGCAGCAACCCTGGCGATCCCGCGCGCATCCGCAGCGTGCGCCTGAGCCTGACCCTCACCGACCCGAACAATCGGGTGCGCAATCAAACCTTCAACGTGGTTGCGGCATTGCGCAACCGCTTGCCATGAGGGGGCGGCGATGAGGATTTCCTTGCAACAACGTCAGGCACAGCGCGGCATGGTCTTGTTGGTCAGTCTGGTGTTTCTGCTGTTGCTCACATTGATAGGTTTGTCCTCGATGCAGAGCGCCAACCTGCAAGAGAAAATGGCCGGCAGCGTAAGCCTGCGCAATCAATCATTTCAGGCGGCCGAAGCGGCATTGCGTGTCGGCGAAAGCACAGTGCAACTGGACAGTTACTCGTTGGCGGTGTGCAGCGGCACGAGCCAATGTCTGCCGCCGGCGGAATCGTCATCGGTCAGCTCGGCAGGATTCAATTCGACCTCCGGGGTGACCTGGATCGCTGCCGGTAATGGCTTTTATGGCGTGCAGAACATCGGCACGACCCTGACTGCGGTGAACGTACCGAGTAACACTTCGGCGACGTTGTATCGAGTGACTGCGGTCGGCATCGCCGGCAATTCGCGTAGCGTGGTGGAGAGTGTCTATGCGAAGTATTGAGCGCGGCCTGTCGTTGCTGATCGGTATGCTCCTGAGTTTCTACCTGGCGGCACCGGCCTGGGCTTTCACGCCTTCCGATTCGCCATTGCTGAGCGCGGCTGCGGTGGCGCCCAACGTGATGCTGCTGATCGATGACTCGGGGAGTATGAACAGCATCATCTACGCCGCCGGATTCGACCCGAACGTCAACCGCACTCCCGCCCGGCAGTGCAATGCCTTCCTCGGCTTGTGCTCTGCACTCAATGCACCGCAGATTACTGGCGACACGGTGTTTCTATCGAGCCTGCCAACCTCCGGCTGCTCGGGAGGCGCCTACGCGTTCTACAACAACAGCGTGGCGCCGTTGTGCCTCAAGCTCCCCGACCCCGTAGGCAACGAGAACACTCGGTATTCCGCCGATTACATTTCCTACATAGTCAGCCTCGCCAACAGCAACGGCACCCGCGACTTCACCACGGGGGCGATTCCCAACGATTACCGGATGAACGTGGCGCGCAACGTTTCCACCGCACTGGTGAGCAGCAACCGCACCTTGCGCATGGGCCTGTCGACATTCAATCCGGCGACCAGCAACAACCCGGGCAACGGCGGTTTCATCGCTCGCTCGATCACCGATTTGTCACCCGTCGCGGGCAGCGTCACCCAGGCCCAGGCAGACACCAACTACAACGCGCTGATCTCATCGATCAACGGCTTGAACGCCGTGGCCAACACGCCATTGGCCGAGAGCTATTACGAAGTCACGCGCTACATGCGTGGCTTGGCGCCTTACTACAACGGCACACCGGCGACCTATACCAGTCCGATTCAATACCGCTGCCAGAAAAACTACGGCGTGGTGATTACCGATGGCTTGCCGACCTATGACCGTACCTTCCCGACCAACGATCCGCTGGGAGGCAGTCGCTTACCGAACTGGGATGGCGTGAATAACGATGGCGACAACCTCAACGGTGACGGTGAGGGCGACACACTCTATCTGGATGACATTGCCAAATTCGCCTTCGACATCGACATGCGCTCGACCGGCACCGACGCCGCCGGCAAGAGCTGGAACGCGGTGGATTTTCCCCGGCAGAACATGAACACCTACACCGTGGGTTTCGCGGCGGATAACGATATGTTGTCCGACGCCGCCAGTTACGGGCAGGGCAGGTATTACCAGGCGACCGACAGCTCCGGGCTCAATGCGGCGTTATCGTCGGCACTCAGCGATATCACTTCCAAGGCCGGCTCCGGTGGTGCCGGCGTTGCCAGCAGCAGTACGTTGACCAGTGGCAGCAGTTTTTACCAGACAACCTACGATCCCAAGGATTGGCGCGGCACGATCAGGTCGTTCGGCTTTACCTCGACCGGCACGGTAAATACCTCGGCGGCGCAATGGTCGACCGATACCACCATCGTGCCCTCTGCTACAGCGCCGACTTTCCAGTCATGGAACACCTTGAGCAACACGCCCATTGCGCTGGCACTCCTCAACTTTTCCCCGGCGCAGCAGACTACGCTGAATCAGGGGTTGCCCTCCGGAATCAACGGTAATGATCTGGTGGAGTGGAGCAAAGGGACCAACAGGGCCGGGCTCAAAGTGCGCACTGCGCTGCTGGGCGACATCATCAATTCGCCGCTGGTACTCGCGTCGCCTTCGGACAAGACCGCATCCGACTTGACGGGTGACAGCAGTTACACCAACTACCTGACCACCAAGGCTGCGAACATGAATACCAGTCTGGTAGTGAACGCCAACGACGGTTTCGTCAATGTGATCAATTCGGCGAACGGCACCCGCCGTTATGCCTACATGCCATCCAGCGTGCTGCCTTCGTTGCGGCTGATTGCGGATACCAATTACGTCAACGGCGTCAGCCACAAGTTTCTCGTGGACGGTCAGGTCGGAGTGTTCGATGCGCAGGCCGGCACCGCCTGGAGAACGCTGGCCATTGGCGGAACGGGGGCCGGTGGCAAAACCTTCTATGGGCTGCAACTGTTCGATGCCTCGGCGGGCAATGTCATCAGGGCACTGTGGGAAGTCAGTGCGCCGGCCACGGCCAACACGGCGAATGCTTTCAATGATCTGGGTTACGCCTACGCGCGTCCGGAAGTGGCACGCTTGGCCAATGGTCGCTGGGCGACATTCATCGCCAATGGTTACGGCAGCAATTCGGGGGTTGCGGCTTTGTACGTACTGGATGCAATGGATGGTTCGCTGATCAGGAAAATCGTCATCGACAGCACGGAAACCACTAACGGTCTGTCTTCGGTAAAACTCAGGGTCAATTCCTCGAACGTGGTGCAGGCTGCCTACGCTGGTGACCTGAAGGGGCGTATGTGGAAATTCGACTTGAGCGCACCCGGGGCAGAAAGCTGGGCCGTGGCGTTTGCCGGCAAACCTCTGTTCACCGCCCCGGGTGGGGCAACGCAGCCGATCACTGCGCAACCGCTGCTGGCGGACAACCCACAGGGCGGCAAGCAGGTGTTTTTCGGCACCGGCAAGTTCAACGAAACTGCCGACAAGACCAACAAGGATCTGCAGGCGTTCTATTCAATCTGGGATGCAGAAGGTGGGACCGGACAAATCACCGTCAGCAGCTTGCAGGCGCAGGCGATTACCGGTTCGTTCTCCGGCAGTACCGGGCAGTTCCTGACCACCAGCCAGAATGAAACGACCTATCCGGCAGAGAAAGGCTGGTATCTGCCGCTGGTGTATAACAACGTGCTGACCGGTGAACGCGTGATCAATCAGGCCAGTCTTGTGTTGGGGCGAGTTGTTTTCACCACTGCCAGCGTCGATACCACTGACCCTTGTTCGAGCTTTGGTACGGGCAGGTTGGTCGAACTCGATGCGTTCAACGGTAAGATGCTCAACTACGCCGTGATCGACACCACCGGCGACCGTTTGGTCGACAGCAACGATACGATATCCAGCGGCGTGATTTTTACCGGCGGCATTCCGACCCTGAACTTCATCTCGGCTAACGGCGAGCGCAAGGGCACGACTGACACCAGCGGCGCGGTCACGGTCATTGTGGAGAAAGGTGGCGGCGGCAGCCGTCGTATCATGTGGCGACAAATCCAGTAAGCGAGAATTTGAGGCATGCGCAGAACCAGCCGAGGTTTTACCCTGATCGAGATCATGATCGTCATCGCGATTATCGGGATCATCCTCACCATCAGCATCCCCAGCTACAACGAATACGTGAAGAAGGGCCGTCGCGCCGAAGTGGTCTCGCTGCTCTCGGAGCAGGCGCAGACCCTCGAACGCTTCTATACCCGCAACAATGTCTACACCGGCGTCACCGGGCTGAGCACGGGGAATGATTTCTACACCATCACCCCGACGCTGACCGACCAGACCTTTGTGCTGACCGCGACGCGTAAAACCGGCTCGGCCATGGCCACCGACAAGTGCGGGGATTTCACCCTGACCAACACTGGCGTGCGAAGCATGAACAACGCGACCACCGGAGTGACCGCCAAGGATTGCTGGGGCCGCTGACGCATTCTTTTTCGGGCGCCTTTTGCGCCCACTGTCTTTTTACGGTTGGATCAAACATGACCAGGCAACAGCAAGTGGTGATTGTCGGCGGCGGGGTGATTGGCCTGCTCACTGCCTACAATCTCGCCTCCGAAGTGCGCAGCGTGGTGCTGCTGGATCGCTCGAATGTCGGCCAGGAATCGTCCTGGGCTGGCGGCGGCATCGTCTCGCCGTTATACCCATGGCGCTACAGTCCGGCAGTCACCGCGCTGGCGCATTGGTCGCAGGACTTTTATCCACAGCTCGGCCAGCGCTTGTTTGCTGACACGGGGGTTGATCCTGAGGTGCACACCACTGGCCTGTATTGGCTGGATCTGGACGATGAAACCGCAGCCCTGGCCTGGGCCGAGCGGGAAAACCGGCCGCTGCGGGCTGTGGATATCTCGGCGGCGCATGACGCGGTGCCGGTGCTCGGCAGCGGTTTCAGCCGAGCGATCTACATGGCCGATGTCGCCAACGTGCGCAATCCACGGCTGGTCAAATCGCTGAAAGCCGCGCTGCTGGCGCTGCCGAACGTGACGATTCACGAGCAATGCGAAGTCAGTGGCTTCGTCCGCGAGGGCGAGCGCGTGGTCGGCGTGCAGACTCCGACGGGCGTGATCAACGGCGATCAGATTGTGCTGACAGCGGGGGCGTGGAGCGGTGATCTGCTCAAGACGCTGAACCTGTCGCTGCCGGTCGAGCCGGTCAAAGGCCAGATGATTCTCTATAAGTGCGCGGCTGATTTCCTGCCGAGCATGGTGCTGGCCAAGGGGCGTTATGCGATCCCGCGTCGCGACGGTCACATTCTGATTGGCAGCACGCTGGAGCACGAAGGTTACGACAAGACCCCGACCGATTTAGCGCTGGAAAGCCTCAAGGCCTCGGCGATCGAGTTGTTACCAGCGCTGGCGGATGCCGAAGTGGTCGGGCACTGGGCGGGGCTGCGGCCGGGGTCGCCGGAGGGCATTCCGTTTATTGGCCGGGTGCCGGGGTTCGAGGGGTTGTGGCTGAACTGCGGGCATTACCGCAACGGGCTGGTGCTGGCGCCGGCATCGTGTCAGCTATTTGCTGACGTGATGCTGGGGCGGGCGCCGATTATTGATCCAGCGCCGTATGCGCCTGAGGGCCGGATTTAGTCAGAGGCGGGTAGACCGCCTTCGCGAGCAGGCTCGCTCCCACAGGAATACTTATTCCAAATGTGGGAGCGAGCCTGCTC
>NZ_JASCPT010000063.1:0-33597 GCF_029959775.1 Pseudomonas sp. PS01270
CCCACAGGGTTCTGCGTCGTCCGCTGAATTTGATTCCAGCGCATAACCTGTGGGAGTCGGGCTTGCCCGCGATGAGGTCCGACCTGACGCTGCAAAAACCTGCCGTAAAGCCCGCATAAACCCACTCTTTACGCTTTCTTTATGACCCACGCCGGCCCTCGCTCTCGTTCCTTTACAGCCTCCTTCCCGACAATCGCTGCACACACGGCAATACGCCGTTACACGGAGATCTCCCATGAGCGTTCTGGACGGGGTGTCACTGCTGTTGGCAGTGGGGCTGTTCATTTATCTGTTGGTTGCGCTGTTGCGCGCGGACCGGAACTAGGAGCGGCTATGCACAGTTATGACTATTGGCTGATCCTCGGGTTTTTTGCGCTGGTCCTGCTGCCGGCGCCGTTCCTTGGGCGCTTCTATTACCAGGTGATGGAGGGCCAGCGCACCTGGCTGACGCCGATTCTCGGACCGGTCGAGCGCGGTTGCTATCGTCTTGCCGGGGTCGATGCGCAGGCGGAGCAGAGCTGGCAGAAGTACACGCTGGCGCTGCTGGCGTTCAACCTTGCCGGTTTCCTGCTGCTGTTTGCGATTCTGCTGTTCCAGGATCACCTGCCGCTGAACCCGCAAAACCTGCCCGGCCAGGAATGGACCCAGGCGTTCAACACCGCGGTCAGTTTCATGACCAATACCAACTGGCAGTCCTACAGCGGCGAAGCGACCCTCAGCTACCTGAGCCAGATGGTCGGTCTCACCGTGCAGAACTTCGTCAGCGCCGCCACCGGCCTCGCCGTGCTGGTCGCGCTGTGCCGTGGCATCGGCCGTAAGTCGGCGCAGACCCTCGGCAACTTCTGGGTCGACATGACCCGCGCCACCCTCTATGGCCTGCTGCCGCTGTGCTTGCTGCTGGCGCTGTATCTGGTCTGGCAGGGCGTGCCGCAAACCTTCGCCCAGTATGTAAATGCCGTGACCCTGCAAGGCGTCGATCAGGTGATCCCGCTCGGCCCGGCCGCCAGCCAGATTGCGATCAAGCAACTGGGTACCAACGGTGGCGGTTTCTTCGGGGTCAACTCGGCGCATCCGTTCGAGAACCCGACCGCGTGGAGCAACCTGTTCGAAGTCGCCTCGATCATTCTGATCCCGGTGGCGCTGGTGTTCACCTTCGGCCACTACGTCAAGGATCTGCGTCAGAGCCGCGCGATCATCGCCTGCATGCTGGCGCTATTCCTGATCGGCGGTGCGACCTCGCTGTGGGCTGAGTATCAGCCGAATCCGACCCTGAACAACGCCGCTGTCGAGCAGACTGCGCCGCTGGAAGGCAAGGAAGCGCGCTTCGGTACTACCGCGACGGTGCTGTGGTCGGTGACTACCACGGCGGCGTCGAACGGCTCGGTCAACGGCATGCACGATAGCCTCAACCCGCTCAGCGGCATGGTCGCGCTGGTCAACATGATGGTCGGCGAAGTGATCTTCGGCGGTGTCGGCGCCGGGCTCTACGGCATGTTGCTCAACGTGCTGATCGCGGTGTTCCTCGCCGGGCTGATGATCGGTCGTACGCCGGAATACCTCGGCAAGAAACTCCAGGCCCGCGAAGTGCAATTGCTGGTGGTGACGCTGCTGGTGATGCCGGTCGGCGTACTGGTGCTCGGTGCGATTGCCGCCACGGTTCCCAGCGCTGCGGCAACCATCAGCAACCCCGGCCCGCATGGCTTCAGTCAGTTGCTCTATGCCTACACCTCGGCGAGCGCCAACAACGGTTCGGCATTTGGTGGCCTGGGCGCGAACACGCCGTTCCACAACCTGATGCTCGGCCTGGGCATGTTGATCGGCCGCTTCGGCTACATCCTGCCGGTGCTGGCACTGGCCGGTAGCCTGGCGATGAAGAAAAGCGCACCGGTCGGCCAGAACAGCTTCCCGACTCACGGCCCGCTGTTCGTGACCCTGTTGACCGTGACCATTTTGCTGGTGGGCGGCCTGACGTTCTTGCCGACGCTGGCGCTCGGTCCTATCGCCGAACATTTAAGTATGGGCTTCTAAGGAATCCATCATGAATATGCCTGCAATCAAACCCGCCGCCGTCAAAGCGCCGGAACAAGCCAAAACCGCGATCTCGGCCCTGTGGCGTCCGGCGCTGGTGCAAGCCTTCGTCAAGCTCGACCCTCGGCAATTGGCGCGTTCGCCAGTGATGCTGGTGGTCGAACTGACGGCGATTTTCACCACCGTGCTGTGCTTCCTTCCGGACGCTGATGTGCCAACCTTCGTCGCCGCGCAAATCGCCCTGTGGCTGTGGTTCACCGTGCTCTTCGCCAACTTCGCCGAGGCCTTGGCCGAAGGTCGTGGCAAGGCTCGCGCCGACAGCCTCAAGGCCGGCAGCGAAGGCCTCAGCGCCCGTTGCCGCCAGGCTGATGGCAGCTTCAAGATCGTGCCGGCTGCCAATCTGCGCAAGGGCGATGTGGTGCGAGTCGAAGCCGGGGAAATGATCCCCGGTGACGGCGAGGTCATCGAAGGCATCGCGGCGGTCAACGAAGCGGCGATTACCGGTGAATCGGCGCCGGTGATCCGCGAGTCCGGCGGCGACCGCTCGGCCGTCACCGGCAACACGCGGCTGGTGTCCGACTGGCTGCTGGTGAAGATCACCACCAACCCTGGTGAATCGACCCTCGACCGCATGATCGCCCTGGTCGAAGGCGCCAAGCGTCAGAAGACCCCGAACGAAGTCGCGCTGGATATCCTGCTGATCGGCCTGACCCTGATCTTTCTGCTGGTGGTCGTCACCCTGCAACCGTTCGCGCATTTCGCCAACGGCAGCCTGCCGCTGGTGTTCCTCGTGGCGTTATTGGTCACGCTGATTCCGACCACCATCGGCGGCCTGCTGTCGGCCATCGGTATCGCCGGGATGGATCGGCTGGTGCGCCTCAACGTGATCGCCAAGTCCGGCCGCGCGGTGGAGGCGGCGGGTGACGTGCACGTGCTGTTGCTCGACAAGACCGGCACCATCACCTTCGGCAACCGTCGTTGCAGCGCGGTGTATGCCGCGCCGGGTGTGAGCGGCCGTGAGCTGGCCGAAGGCGCGTTGTTTGCTTCGCTGGCCGACGAAACCGCTGAAGGCAAGTCGATCGTCGAGTTCCTCCGTGGCCTGCATCCACAACCGGAGCCGGCCCCGGAAACCCTGACCGCCGTGCCGTTCAGCGCGGAAACCCGCTTGTCTGGCGTCGATTATCAGGGCCGCGTGTATCGCAAAGGGGCGGTGGATTCGCTGCTGGCGTTTCTCGGTCAGCAGCGCACCGATCTGGCCCCGGCGCTGGCGCGGGAAATCGACAAGATCGCCCAGAGTGGCGGCACGCCGTTGCTGGTCTGCGCTGACGGCAAATTGCTTGGCGCGATCCATCTCAAGGACGTGGTCAAGCCAGGCATCCGTGAGCGTTTTGCCGAGTTGCGCAAACTGGGAATTCGCACGGTGATGGTCACCGGCGACAACCCGCTGACCGCTGCTGCGATCGCCGCTGAAGCCGGCGTCGACGATGTGCTCGCCGAAGCCACGCCGGAGAAAAAACTCGCGCGCATTCGTCACGAGCAGAACGACGGTCGCCTGGTCGCCATGTGCGGCGACGGCGCCAACGACGCCCCGGCGCTGGCTCAGGCCGACGTCGGCATGGCCATGAACGATGGCACACAAGCGGCACGCGAAGCGGCGAACATGGTCGACCTCGACAGCGACCCGACCAAGCTGCTCGACGTGGTGCAGATCGGCAAGGAATTGCTGGTGACCCGTGGCGCGCTGACGACCTTTTCCATCGCCAACGACATCGCCAAATACTTCGCGATTCTGCCGGCGCTGTTCGCCTCGATTTACCCGCAACTGGGCGTGCTGAACATCATGCACTTGAGCAGCCCGCAGAGCGCGATTCTCTCGGCCATCGTGTTCAACGCTTTGATCATCGTTGTGCTGATTCCACTGGCATTGCGCGGCGTGCGCGTGCAAGCAGCGAGTGCGGCGGCGTTGTTGCGGCGCAATCTGCTGATCTATGGCGTCGGCGGGATTGTCGTGCCGTTCGTGGGGATCAAGGTGATCGACATGCTGCTTACGGCGTTGCATCTGGTGTGAGGCTGAAAAGAGCCCCTCACCCTAACCCTCTCCCGGGGGGAGAGGGGACTGACCGAGGTGTTTGTGCGAGGTTCGCCGACCTGAAATTCCGAGCCTAACTCGGGTTTTGAACAGCACAAGGATCGGCTCCCTTTCCCCCTCGCCCCCTTGGGGGAGAGGGCTGGGGTGAGGGGGAAAAATCTCCCTGACACCCCGCAAAAGTTTGCCCAACGAATTCGAGGATTTTGAAATGTCCACAATGATACGCCCGGCCCTGACCCTGTTGGCGCTGATGACCCTGATCACCGGCGTCGCCTATCCACTCGCGGTCACCGGCATTGCCCAGGTCGCTTTCCCGGCTCAGGCCAACGGCAGCCTGATCCACGACGCTGACGGCAAAGTCCGAGGCTCGGCGCTGATTGCCCAGGATTTCAGCGGTGACAACTGGTTCCACCCACGCCCGTCCGCCGGGGCTTTTGCCACGGTCGCCAGCGGCGCCAGCAACCTCGCGCCGAGCAATCCGGCCCTGGCGACCCGCGTAATCGAAGACGCGCAAAAACAACAAGTCGCTGGGCAGGGGCCGGTGCCATTGGCCTTGCTGACCACCTCCGCCAGCGGTCTCGATCCGCACTTGCCACCGGCGGCAATTGCCTATCAACTGGCGCGTGTCGCGGCGGCGCGCAACCTGCCGGTGTCGACCTTGCAGCAACTGCTCGATAAGCACATCGAACAGCCGCTGGTGGGTCCGCCGGTGGTGAATGTGCTGGAGCTGAATCTGGCACTGCAAAACCTGTAATTCAGTTGATACCGATCGTTCCCACGCTCTGCGTGGGAATGCATCAATAGACGCTCTGCGTCTGCTTTTATGGGACGCAGAGCGTCCCGGACTGCATTCCCACGCAGAGCGTGGGAACGATCATCAGGAAGAGAGACATCAAGCATGAGCGACTCCGGCCGCGCCGACGCATTGTTAGCAGACCTGCCCCGCGATGGCCGTGGCCGGCTCAAGGTTTTCCTCGGTGCCGCCCCCGGGGTCGGCAAGACCTACGCCATGCTCCAGGCTGCCCACACGCAACTGCGCCAGGGCGTGAAGGTCCTCGCCGGCGTGGTCGAAACCCATGGCCGCGCCGAAACCGAAGCCTTGCTCGGTGGCCTGCCGCAGCAGCCGTTGGTGCGCAGCGAATACCGTGGCGTGCTGCTTGAGGAAATGGACCTCGACGGCATTCTCGCGGCCAAGCCGAAACTGGTGCTGGTCGATGAACTGGCCCACAGCAACGCCCCCGGCAGCCGTCACGCCAAGCGCTGGCAAGACATTCAGGAACTGCTCGCCGCCGGCATCGACGTGTTCACCACGGTCAACGTCCAGCACCTGGAAAGCCTCAACGATCAGGTGCGCGGCATCACCGGCGTGCAGGTGCGCGAAACCCTGCCGGACTGGGTTTTGCAGGAAGCTTTCGAGCTGCTGCTGATCGACTTGCCGCCGCGTGAATTGCTCGAGCGTCTGCGCGAGGGCAAGGTCTACGTACCGGAACAAGCCCGCGCTGCGATCGACGCCTTTTTCACCCAGACCAACCTCACCGCACTGCGCGAACTGGCAATGCAGACCGCCGCCGCGCAGGTCGACAACGATCTGGCCCAGGGCTATCGCCAACTCGGCCAGGCCGCGCCGGCGGTGCGCGGGCGTTTGCTGGTCGGTATCGATGGCGATGCGCAGGCCGAACGGCTGGTGCGTCACGCCAGCCGCGTCGCCCAGCGCCGGCATCTGCCGTGGAGTCTGGTGCATGTCGACAACGGCAGTGCCCGTGACGAGCAATCGCGTTTGCGTTTGCAAAGCGCCCAGCAACTGGCCGAACGCCTCGGTGGCGAAGTGGTGCTGTTGCGGGCCGGCGAAGTGGCGAAAACCCTGATTCAACACGCCGCCGAGCGCCGCGCCAGTCTGTTGCTGGTCGGCCAGTCGCGGCCACGTCTGCGCCGTCGACTGTTCGGCGGTGGCCTGGCGGCGCGCCTGCTGCGTCAGGCGCACGGTCTGGAAATCAACGTGCTCGACAGTGACCACGAGCAGCGCCAACCGCGCCCGCGCAATTCAGTTACGCTGGTGTGGTTCGACTACGCGCTGGCGCTGGTCGCGACGTTGTTGGCCACGGCCTTGGCCTGGGCGGTATCGAGTGTGTTGCCGCTGCCGAACATCTCGCTGGTGTTTCTCGCAGCGGTGTTGCTGGTGGCGGTGCGCAGCAGCCTCGGCCCGGCGCTGGCCTGTGCGGCGCTGTCGTTTCTCACCTACGATTTTCTGTTCATCCCGCCGAATTTCTCTTTCAGCATTCAGCGCGAAGAAGACGTGCTGACGCTGCTGTTCTTCCTGTTGATGGCGGCGCTCACCGGCAACCTCGCGGCGCGTCAGCGGCGGCAGTTGCAGGCCTTGCGCGATACCCAGGAAGAAACCAGCGAACTGCTCGACCTGTCGCGCAAACTCACCGCCGCGACCGATCGCCAAGCCGTGATCAGCGCTGCCGCGCAACACCTCGAAGGCTGGAGCGATGTGCAATTGTGCTTGCTCAACCGCGACGGCCAGGGCGGCTGGAAAGTCGAAACCGGCGGGCCGCTGCAATTCACCGAGGCCGAACGCGCCGCCGCCGATTGGGCCTGGCAACACGATCAACCAGCGGGCAAGGGCACCGGCACCTTGCCGCTGGGGCGTTGGTGGTGGTGGCCGTTGTCGGTCGAGGACGGGCCGCTGGCGTTGCTCGGCGTTTGCGCCAGGGAAGGCCAGAGCTTGAGCGGTCAGCGCCGGCGTTTGCTCACTGCGTTGAGCCAGCCGCTGGCGCAAGCCCTGGCCCGCGCGCAATTGGCCGATGACCTCGAAGCGGCGCGTCTGCACGGTGAAACCGAACAATTGCGCAGCGCCTTGCTGGCCTCGGTGTCCCACGATTTGCGCACGCCGCTGACGGCCATGCGCGGCAGCATCGACAGCCTGTTGGCCCTCGGCGAAGCGATTCCGCTGGAGGATCGCCGCGAGCTGCTCGAAGGCACCCGCGACGAGGCCGAACGCCTCGACCGCTACATCCAGAACCTGCTCGACATGACCCGGCTCGGCCACGGCGCCTTGAAGCTGGCGCGCGACTGGGTGTCGCCAGCCGATATCGTCGGCAGTTCGCTCAATCGCCTGCGCGCCGTGCTGGCGCCGCTGCAGGTCAGCACCGAAGTGCCGGCCGAACTGCCGTTGCTCTATGTGCACGCGGCGTTGATCGAGCAGGCGCTGGTCAATGTGCTGGAGAACGCCGCGCGCTTTTCGCCCAGCCACGGTCGCCTGCAACTGCGCGCCGGCGCCGATGAGCAGGAGATTTTCTTTGCGGTCAGCGACGAAGGCCCGGGGATCCCTGAAGAGGACCGAGCGAAGATTTTCGACATGTTCTACACCGCCGCGCGCGGTGATCGCGGCGGGCAGGGCACGGGGTTGGGGCTGGCGATCTGTCAGGGCATGGTCGGCGCGCACGGCGGGCGTATTTCCGTGGCTGACGGCATCGACGGGCGCGGCACCTGCATCACCTTGCACCTGCCGTTGCAGGCACAACCGGGGATGGACGGTGAAGCTTGAAGTCGACTGCGCTACTCTCTTGCCAATCTATTGTGTTGATGTGAATTCATGAGCCAGACCGCGACCATTTTGGTCATCGATGACGAACCGCAGATCCGCAAATTCCTGCGCATCAGCCTCGCTTCACAAGGCTACAAAGTGCTCGAAGCCGGCACCGGCGCTGAAGGCCTGGCGCAAGCTGCGCTGAGCAAACCGGACCTGGTGGTGCTTGATCTCGGCCTGCCGGACATGGACGGTCAGCAGGTCCTGCGCGAACTGCGCGAGTGGGCGACCACGCCAGTGCTGGTGCTGTCGGTGCGCGCCAGTGAAGGGCAGAAGGTCGAAGCGCTGGATGGCGGCGCCAATGACTACGTGACCAAACCGTTCGGCATTCAGGAATTTCTCGCCCGGGTCCGCGCGTTGTTGCGTCAGGCACCGGCGGGGGAGGCGCAGCCAGCGGCGCTGAGTTTCGGCCCGTTGACCGTGGATCTGGCCTATCGGCGCGTGCTGCTCGACGGTGCCGAAGTCGCCCTGACCCGCAAGGAGTATGCGGTGCTCGCGCAACTGGCGCGGCATCCGGGGCGGGTGATCACCCAGCAGCAGTTGCTCAAGGATATCTGGGGGCCGACGCACACCGAGGACAGTCATTACCTGCGCATCGTGGTCGGGCATCTGCGGCAGAAACTGGCGGATGACCCGACCCGGCCACGGTTTATCGTGACTGAGGCGGGGGTTGGGTATCGGTTGTTGAATGAAGCTGGCTGAGCTGACGCTTTCGCGAGCAGGCTCGCTCCCACAGGGGAATGCATTTCAAATGTGGGAGCGAGCCTGCTCGCGAAGAGGCCATCAAATACTCCGAAAAATCCGCATCAGATCAACCCTGCTCCTGCTCATACCGATCCAGCGTATCACTGGCAATTTCCCGCCCCAGCGCGATCAGTTCCGGCGCCTTGTAGAACTCAAAAAACCGGCACACCCGCTTCGGCACGTTGATCAGGATATCCGGCGGATACCCGGCGATCTTGTACTGCGCCAGTGAGGTCTGCATCACCTCGAAACTCTGGTTGATCAAATCCAGCAGCGACGCCGGCCCGACGTTATCGATGATGAACGAACCGGTGGCGGATTTCGGCGCGCCTTCGCGTTCCGGAGCGGCAGCCGGTTGCTGGCTTTCCGGTTCGACGCCTTCGAGCCACGGGTTGATCTCCGCCGCCTCGGCGCGCAACGCTTCCTGTTCCAGCTTCAACAATTGCTCGGCCTGTTTACGGCGGAACGGCAACTTCGAACCCATGGATTTGATCAGACTGTCGAAGCGCGAACGAAACGCTGCAGGCCGCTCGATCACCGGCAATTTGTACTGGCGCTGATTGGTGGCGTTGAGGTTGACCGCGATGATCAGGTCGCAATGGCTCGACACCACCGGAACGATCGGCAACGGATTGAGAATGCCGCCGTCGACCAGCATGCGGTTGCCCTGCATCACCGGGGTAAACAGGCTGGGAATCGCCGCCGAGGCGCGCATGGCCTGATGCAGGCAGCCTTCCTGAAACCAGATTTCCTGCTGATTGGTCAGGTCGGCGGCGACGGCGGTGTAGGGGATGCGCAGGTCTTCGATGTTGATCTCGCCGACGATTTTGCGGATCTGCCCGAAGACCTTTTCACCGCGAATCGCGCCGAGACGGAAACTCACATCGACCAGGCGCAGCACGTCGAGGTAATCAAGGCTTTCGATCCAGCGCCGGTACTCATCCAGTTTGCCGGCGGCATAGATCCCGCCGACCACCGCGCCCATCGAACAACCGGCAATGCAGGCGATGTCGTAGCCGCGTTTTTCAATTTCTTCGATAACGCCGATATGGGCATAGCCCCGGGCGCCACCGGAGCCCAGCACCAGTGCGACACGCTTTTTCATCAAACTTCCTCCCGACAAGCCTGCACAATGCACGCATCGGCCAAGCGGCTCAATCGCCAAGGTCGTTGCGCGAAGCGGTGACGTCGTTTTTCGCTCGCGGCGCACGCTTGCGCGCTATGCTCTGCGCCACGTGGTTTGACCGGTCAGCGAGGCACTTTTTCGCCGCTTGACCGTCTTACCTGCACGACTGTTGACCTACCTTGAGGTGTGAGTGATGAAAGCCTGGATCTGTGTACCGTTGATGGCTCTGGTTCTGGCCGGTTGCGCCGGCAAAACCGCGTACCGCGACAGCTGCGGCAGCCAACTCGACGCGGCCTGGCACGAACTGGACCTGGCCAAGGCTGAAGGTTTCGCCGGCACCGTCAGCTATTCCAAAGCGCTGTCGCTGCTGACCGCCGCCAAGACCCAGCAACAATTCGAAGGCTTCGAAGGCTGCAGCAAGAAAGCCGAGAAAGCCCGCTTCTACATCCGCGAATCCCGCGCAGGACGTTAAAAAAGCAGCTGCAAGTTTCAAGCTGCAAGCGGCAAGCTCAAAGCGACCCCATTCAGCTTGAAGCTTGTAGCTAGAAGCTTGCAGCTGTCTACGGAGTAGACCCCCATGATCGATCGCTTGGTGGCTCATGTTTTGAGCCTGGATGTGCGGCTGCTGGCATGTCAGGCGCGCTTGACTGCGCGCACTGATCCCGAGGCGCTGCATGATTTGCGCACTACGGTGCGGCGCTTGCGCAGTCTGTTGCGGCCGTTGCGCGGCTTGCCGGGAGTCGAGCAACTGGAGGCGGCGGCTTCGGCAGTGGGTGATCTGACCACGCCGTGGCGTGATCGCGAAGTGTTGGCGGCGTATCTGCTCGAGCATGAACAACCCGAGGCTGCGCAGCGGCGTCTGGCGCAAATGGCCGAGGCGTATCCGGCGCTGGCGGCGAGTGCGGAACTGGCTTCGCTGCTGATGATTCTCGACGCCTTTCCACGATTCTTGCGCGCGTCGCAGCGTCAGGGTCTGCTCAAGGATCTGGATAAACGCATTGAAAAACGCTTGGGCAAACAATGGCAGAAGCTCGATGCGGCGCTGCACGATCCCGCCCATGACCGCCATCGTCTGCGCCTGCTGATCAAGCGCGTACGCTATGGCATCGAAGCCTATCCCGAGCTGGATCGCTTGCCGAAACCGGCTTACAAACGCCTGAAATCGGCGCAAGGCGCACTGGGCGATTGGCACGATTGCTGGCAATGGCTGGCCCGCGCCGAGCAGGAAGCCGATCTGCAACCGTGCGTGGCCACCTGGCAGGCCGGGTTGATCAAGGCAGAGCTGAAGGCCGATCAAGTGCTGGAAAAGCTCAGCGTGACGTGTTTCAAATCCTGAAGCTTACGCGTCCCTCTGTAGGAGCTGCCGAAGGCTGCGATCTTTTGATTTTGATTTGCAAACAGATCAAAAGATCGCAGCCTCGTTTCACTCGACAGCTCCTACAAGGGTTTTGCGGCGAAATCGAAAAGTGCCAAGGCCTATCTGTCAGCCCATTTGACCGGAATAGACGCTGCGTCGCCGCCCGGGGCTGGGTAAGATCCGCGCATTCCTTTCTCGTTTTCCGAGGTTGTCATGCGCTTTTGCGATCTGCTCGATGCTGTCCGCCAACAACCTGAAGTGACCATCCCCGCCGAATGGGGGCAGGGCCGTGCCAGTTTTGGCGGGCTGGTGGCCGCGCTGCAATTTGAAGCCATGCGCGCCAGGGTGCCGACGGAGCGCCCGGTGCGTTCGCTGGCGATTACCTTTGTCGGCCCGGTCGAGCCGGAGGTGCCGGTGAGTTTCGAAGTCGATGTGCTGCGTGAAGGCAAAGCCGTCAGCCAGGTGTTGGGCCGCGCCATGCAGAATGGTCAGGTGGTGACGATCATTCAGGGCAGCTTCGGTGCCTCGCGGCCTTCGGAAGTCGCCGTCGAAGCCTACCCGGCGCCAACGATGAAGCACTGGGACGAATGCCAGGAGCTGCCCTACATCAAAGGCGTGACCCCGGAATTCATGCGCCATCTGGCGATGCGCTGGAGCGTCGGCGGTATTCCGTTTTCCGGCACGGCCTCGCGCTTGATGGGCGGCTGGGTGCGGTTGCGTGGGGATGTCAAAGAGGAGTCGGTCAACGAGGCGCATCTGCTGGCGCTGGTGGATGCCTGGCCGCCGGCGCTGTTGCCGTATCTGAAGAAGCCGGCGCCGGGTAGCACGCTGACCTGGACCATCGAATTCGTGCAGCCGTTACACGACTTGAGCACGCTGGATTGGTGCCAATACCTGGCCGACATCGAATACGCAGCCGACGGCTACGGCCATGTCGCCGCGAAGTTGTGGAGTGCGAAGGGAGAGTTGATTGCCATGAGTCGGCAGACCGTGACGATCTTCGCCTGACTCAATGCCGACGGTGGCGCTCACGCCAGGCGCGCCACCAGCCACCGCTGAGAAAGAACCGCGGAAAGGTCAGAAACTGCTCGACCAGCAAACGTGACACGGCATCTTTGCGATCACTGAACGGCTCGGAGGCTTGCGCCTCCAGGCCGTGGCCGTGGCGCTGCAGACCCAGCGCCGCGATGATACCGATCACACCGATGGCGACGCTGGCCAGACTCAGGCTGAACACTCCCGACACGATCAACAGAAACGCCACGATGAACAACGGCACGGCAATCAAGTGCAGGACCAGATTGGTCGGATGCTGATGGTTGCCCGGGTACGCGCGCCATTGCCACGCGGGAAGGTTGGGGTGACGTTTGCCCATGTTTGCTACTCCTCGATCCATGTTGAACTTCATGGTTGAAGAATAGGCCCGGGCGCGGAGGGCGGCGAATCAAGGTTGGCTATTGAGTTGATAGCGGCAATGGCAATATTTGATGTCGCCTGAGCGGACGCCATCGCGGGCAAGCCCGCTCCCACAGTGTGCTCGGTGTACGCACAATTGTTGATTGTAGAAAATTCCTGTGGGAGCGGGCTTGCCCGCGAATAGGCCATCAGAGTTTCAACTGACCTATCGCCTTGTTCAGTTCCCCGGCCAACGTCGCCAACTCGTTACTGGTCGTCGCCGAATCCACAGTCTGCTGCACGGTGTTCTCAGTCACATCACGAATACTCACCACGGCGCGATTCATCTCCTCGGCAACCTGACTCTGCTGTTCCGCCGCCACGGCAATCTGCGTGTTGCTTTCGCGCATCTGCGCCACCGCTCCGGTGATTTCCGCCAGCGCCGCGCCAGCCTCCTGCGCCTGCTGCACGCAGTCGTCGGCCTTGTACGAACTCTCCTGCATGAAATCCACCGCATCGCGGGTGCCGGCCTGTAACGCGGCGATCATGCCGGTGATCTCGTCGGTGGACGCCTGCACGCGCTTGGCGAGGTTGCGCACTTCATCGGCGACCACGGCAAAGCCGCGCCCCATCTCCCCGGCGCGGGCCGCTTCGATCGCCGCATTCAGCGCGAGCAGATTGGTCTGTTCGGCAATGCTGTGAATCACGCTGACCACGCCGTTGATCTTCTGGCTGTCCTCGGCCAGGCGTTGAATCATTTCTGCCGTCTGCTGCACGCCGCTGGACAACCCGGCAATCGACTGCTGCACCCGCGCCACCACCTGCTGACCGCTGCCAGCGAGACCATCGGCGGTTTTCGACAGATCGCGGGTGGCGCCGGCGTGTTGCGCGATGTGATAAACGGTGGCGGTCATTTCGTTGATCGCGGTGGCAGCCTGGTCGGTTTCGCTCTGCTGGCCGAGCATGCCCTGGCGCACATCGTTCATGCTCGATGCCAGCCGCGCTGCACCGTCGTCCAGTTGTCGCGCGGTGCTGGCAACTGTGCTCACGACGCGTTGATAACCGGCCTGCATGGCGTTGAAGGCATTGGCCATCTGCCCGACTTCGTCCTTGCCCACCAGCGGCACACGAGCAGAAAGATCGCCGGTTTTTTCAACGTGCAGCATCACGTCTTTCAACGTGTTGAGCTGGCTGAGCAGAAAGCGGATCAGCAGTTGCGAAGCGCCGAGCATTGCCAGCATCAGGACGAAGACCGCCAGCGCATAGTTGGCGAAACGCTCGCTGAACACCTGGCTCAGGCTCGGGGCATAGGCGATGACCGCCACTTGCTCACCGTCGGCACGGCTGAACACTTCGGCGCCGATCAATGGGTTGTCGCCGAACAGCGGCATTTCATTGATGGCGTTCCAGCCGTTGCTGCCGCTGATTTCCAGCAGCGGTTGATCATTGAGACGCGGCGCTTCACCGCGCTTGAAGGTCAGCACCTGAGCGGACTTGGGCAACGATTGCCCGAGCGGCCAGGCCTTGAGCAATTGCGCCTGCGCCTGCGCGGACACCTGCGCGGCATGGCTGCGGGCCTGCTGTTCGAGATGTACGGCGTACAGCACCAGCAGCAGGGTGGTGACAAAGGCGACCGCGTTGACCGCCCAGAATTTGTATTTCAGCGAGATGTTGCTAAGCCAGGCACCCATGGAGGTCTTCTCTGATAGCGGAAACAGTTTTGGCAAGGTGCCATTATTGTGCCGCTATGCAGATTCGGGAGTTTTGATATGAATCAACAGATGCCGAGATCTATTGTGGGAACGAGTCTGCTCGCGAAAGCGCTGCGTCATTCAGCCCATTTGTGGCTGATCCACCGCCTTCGCGAGCAGGCTCGCTCCCACGGGGGACGTGTGCAGTCAGGGGAGAATGGGGAGTTTAAAAAACGCCCGGGCACACGCGGTGGTATGTGCGGCCAGCGCTTCCTCGGTCTCGCCGCGATGCATCGCCACCTCGCGCAACACTTCGGTCAGATACGCCGGTTCGTTGCGGCCGTTTTTCGGTTTCGGCCGCAACGTGCGCGGCAGCAGATATGGCGCGTCGCTTTCCAGCATCAGCCGTCCCGCTTTGATCTCTTTGACCAGCGTATGCAGATGCGTGCCCCGGCGTTCGTCGCAGATCCAGCCGGTGATGCCGATGTGCAGATCCAGATCGAGGTAGCTGAACAAGGCCTTTTGCTCGCCAGTGAAGCAGTGCACCACCGCCGCCGGCAGTTGATCGCGGAAGTCCTTGAGGATCTCCAGCAGCCGCTGGCTGGCATCGCGCTCGTGCAGGAACACCGGCAATTGCAGTTCGACGGCCAGCGCCAGATGTTCTTCCAGGACCTTTTCCTGTTGCGGGCGCGGGGAGAAGTCGCGGTTGAAATCCAGCCCGCATTCGCCCACCGCGACGACGCTGGATTCGTTCAACAGACTGCGCAGGCGACGAGCACTGTCAGCGTTCCAGTCGCTGGCCGAATGCGGGTGAATACCGGCGGTGGCGAACAGCCGTTGGCCGCTTTCATCCAGTTGCTGGCACAGTTCCAGCGCCTGCTCGCTGCCCTCGACGCTGGTGCCAGTCAGCACCAGTTGGCAGACGCCTGCGGCATAGGCGCGGTCGAGCACGGCCTGGTGTTTGTCGGCGAAACTGGGGTTGGTCAGGTTGACGCCGATATCGATGAGTTGCATGGTGCTACCTCGGGCCGAAGGCCGGAAAGCATATCAGAGCTGTAGATTTATAAGAAAAGCCAAGAACTACAAAGACTTATGGCTGTCTGTTGAGGCCGCGAAGAACTCCGGGGTGGCGACGATGCCATCACTGTGCCAGTCTCTCGCACTTTATCAGCGCTCAAAGCGCTCTGTTTTCGTCGGTGATGTCGTCTTTTTTGCGACGAATCGCCCCGTATTCTTTTCGGAGAGTGGATGCATCGTCCCTCGGTTCTGCTGCTGTTGTGTGCTGCGTTGCTGCTGCCGATGACGGCGGTCGCGCGCCTGCCCGGGCCGCTGCAAGCCGTGCCGGCGAGCAAGGTTCGCGACCTCTCCGAAATCCGCAGCAGCCGCGTGTTGCGAGTGTTGGTCAATCAGAGCCGCAACAGCTCCGGCGAGGTCCAGGGCCAGGCCATCGGTGTCGAGTACCACCGACTGCGCGCGTTCGAGCAATACCTCAATGGCCATGCTCGTGACGGCCAGGAAGTCACCCTCAAAATCATTCCCAAAGCCAAGGATCAATTGCTCGGCGCCTTGCAGCGCGGCGAAGGCGATATGGTCGCGCCCGGTGAATTGCTCGATCTCCCATCGGGCTATGCAGTGGCCAGCAGTGAGCCGATTGCCAGCAACGTGCCGCTGGTGCTGGTCGGCATCAAGGGCCAGCGCCGTTACACCAAGGTCGAGCAACTGTCTGGCAAAACCCTGGCGCTGCCCACCGGTAGTGCGGCGGGGGAGGTGGTCAGTCAGCTCAACCAGAAACTGGCGCTGCACAAACTGGCGCCGATCAACATCGAATGGGTCGACCCGACGCTGGCGGTGGAGGATGTGCTGGAGATGGTTCAGGGCGGGATTTTCCACCTGACCATTGTCGAGCAACCGATTGCCGAGCGTTGGGGCAAGATCCTGCCGAAGCTGCGCCTTGATCGGCAACTGAGCCTCGGCGAGCCGGGCGAAGAACATTGGTTCGTGCGGCGCGATGCGTCCATGTTGCGCGCGAGCATTGATCGCTTCCTCACCGGTTACAAGAAACCGTCGGACGAAGACGCGGCGTTTCTGCGCATCTATCGACGCCTGTATCAAGTACACAATCCGCTGGCCAAGGCCGATCGCCAGCGTCTGGAAAAACTCCGTCCAACCCTGCAGAAGCATGCCGACGCGCAGAACATGGACTGGCTCAATCTGGCGGCGCTGGCGTTCAAGGAATCGCGTCTGCAGCCCAACGCTCGCAGCGGCAGCGGCCCGACCGGGCTGATGCAGATCACCCCGTCCGCCGCGCAGCGGGTCGGCGTGAGCAATATCCAGAATCTCGATGCGAATGTGCAGGCCGGCGCCAAGTACCTGGCGATGATCCGCCGCAAGTTCTTCAGCAGCCCGAAACTCAACGAGCGTGAGCGCATGGCTTTCACCCTCGCCGCGTACAACATCGGCCCCGAGCGCGTGCAGGGCATGCGCGCCGAAGCCCGCCGCCGCGGCCTCAATCCCAACCAGTGGTTCTTCCAGGTCGAGCGCATTGCCATGGAGCAGGTGGGGATGGGCGCCGTCAGCTATGTTAATAGCGTGAACAAGTATTACCTGGCATTCGACCGGGAGCGTGAGTCGCTCGAGCCCCGGCAGCAGAAAGTGGTCACACGGAAATAATCTAATAATTCGATTGTTATGGCGAAATTTTTGCGCTTTAAACATGAAATAAACTGATTAATATAGCGACCAACCCAAACACACAAACACTTCTGCACAACAAGGAATGCACCATGAGCTCTCTGATCAACAAGGTTCTGTTCACCCGCGCCGGTTACGGCCTGACTGTCCTGCGCATTGCTGTCGGCGTGATCTTCGCGGCCCACGGTTCGCAGAAACTCTTTGGTCTGTTCGGTGGTTACGGCCTGGCCGGCACAGCGCAATGGATGGAAAGCATTGGCCTGACCCCGGGCTATCTGATGGCCTCGCTGGCCGGCGGTACCGAGTTCTTCGCCGGTCTGGCGCTGATCATCGGCCTGCTGGTACGCCCGGCGGCACTCGGTCTGGCGTTCCTCTCGCTGGTGGCGATCTTCTCGGTGCACATCGGCAACGGTCTGTTCATGGCCAACAACGGTTACGAGTTTGCTCTGGCTCTGCTGGCCGGCAGCATCGCGGTATTGATCGAAGGTGCCGGCAAGCTCTCGGCGGATCGCGCCATCGCCGGTTGAAGGCTCTGGCTCAAGGCAAAGGCCCGCATTGCGCGGGCCTTTTTTTGTTGCGGGGGATTCTTGACACTGATCGGTCACGTTCTCTAGGATGTTGCCCATGCGCCGATTTAAACAGCTACTTGCGGGGCGCCAGGTGACTTCTACAGTTACCGTCAGAAGCCGGAACAGGGCTTCGAAATACCGCTAAAGCGCTGGTTCGGTGTTGCCTCTCACCTGCCATGCAGACTTTTGAGGCAGAGACACGACACGATGAACGCATTACGCCCTCCTGCACGTCCCGCGCCGATCACGGCACATGTCACCCAGCGCAACCCGAAAATTCTTCTTGGCGGCAAACACCAGCCGACGCTGTTGCGTTATCTCGATGGCTGGCCACGTCGCAGCGGCGGTCCTGCCGCGTTCCTGATCCAGTTTGTCGATGACGGCGAGTCGCTGGCGCGTTTCGCTACGGACAGCTTCGATCTGGCGGTGATTCAGGCGCCGAGCGCAGAAGATGCGCCGGAAATGATCAAGCAACTGACCCGCGTTGCACGGCAGGGCCTGATCACTCGGCGCTGATCAGTCTTACGGGTATTCAATCGCAACGATGTAAACGAACTGCTCGCCGGTCGGCGTCTGCACCCGCACTTCTGCGTCGAGTGCCTTGCCGATCAGCGCGCGGGCGAGCGGCGAGTCGATGCTGATCAAACCCTGTTTGAGGTCCAGTTCATCGGGGCCGACGATGCGGTAGCGCGACTGCTTGCCGTCCTCGTCTTCGATGGTTACCCAGGCGCCGAAATAGACCTTGTTCGGGTCGCTGGGTTTTTCGCTGACCACCTTGAGCGCTTCCAGGCGTTTGGTGAGAAAACGCACGCGGCTGTCGATTTCGCGCAGCATCTTCTTGCCGTAGGTGTACTCGGCGTTTTCCGAACGATCGCCCTGCGCCGCCGCTTCACTCACCGCCTGGGTGACCTGCGGGCGACGCACATGCCACAACTCGTGGAATTCGGCGCGCATCCGCGCTTCACCCTCGGGGGTGATCAGCGCGGTGCCAGCGGTGCGGGGAGGGCGATAACGGCTCATGGCGACTTCTTGTGATTAAGACCGCGTGAGTCTATCAACCCTCGCGCAACACTGTCAGCGGGCTGGCGTTCAGCGCCCGACGAGTGCCGAACACACCGGCGCCACCAATCAGCGCGGCGCCAATCAACGGCAGCACCAGCAGCCATGGATGCGGATGCCATGGCAGATCGAAGGCGAAGCGGTACAGCACCAGACTGACCACCTCCGAACCGATCGCCGCGAGCAGACCGCTGACCGCACCCAACAAACCGAACTCGATACGCCGCGCCTTGATCAGCAACTGCCGCTCGGCACCCAGCGCGCGCAACAGCGCCCCTTGGCGAATGCGTTCATCCAGCGTCGCTTGCAGGCCGGAGAACAGCACCGCCATCCCCGCAGCCAGAACAAACAACAACACATATTCCACCGCCAGGGTGACCTGAGCGAGGATGCTGCGCAGCTGTTCGAGCAAGGCTTCGACTTGCAGGATGGTCACCGCCGGGAAGGTCCGCGACAGCTCGACAATCTGCTGATCATGCCCAGGGGCCAAATAGAAACTGGTCAGGTAGGTCGCCGGCAGATCCTTCAGGGTGCCAGGCTGGAAGATCATGAAGAAGTTCGGCTGGAAGTTGTCCCAGTTGATCTCGCGCAAGCTGGTGACCTTTGCTTCCCGATTGACCCCGCCGACGCTGAACACCAAGTGATCACCGAGTTTGAGTTTCAGGCTTTCGGCCACCTTGCCTTCCACTGAAACCCCTGGCACGTCGTCGGACGGCTGGCCGCTCCACCACGAGCCGGCGGTGAGCTTGTTGCCGGCCGGCAGATCCGCCGCCCAGGTCAGGCTCAGGTCACGCTGAATGGCGCGGTCACCGGCGGAGTCCTTGCTGACGATTTGCTGCACCGCTTCGCCATTGATGCTGATCAGTCGTCCTGGCACCACCGGATACAACGGCGCCGCTTGCGCGGACACCTTGATCAGGTGATCGGCGAAAGCCTGTTTGTCCGCCGGGAGGATATTCAGCGCGAAATAGTTCGGTGCGTTTTTCGGTAGCTGGTTTTGCCAGGTGTCGAGCAGTTCGCCGCGCAGCAGTGCGATCAGCGCCATCGACAACAGGATCAGACCGAACGCCAGCGACTGCCCGGCTGCCGCCAATGGATGCCGCAACAACTGGCCAAGGCCCAGACGCCATGGCAACGAGGCGCGGGCCAGCATGCGGCGCAGGCTTTGCAGCAGCAACAACAGCAGGCCGCCCAGCACCAGCGCGGCGACCACGCCACCGCCGAGCAGGGCGAAGGTCAGCAGCAGGTCGAGGCTCAGACGCCACATGATCAGGCCCAGCGCACCCAGCGCCGCGCCGTAGACCATCCACGTACTTGAGGGGATCGGCAGCATGTCGCGGCGCAATACCCGCAGCGGCGGCACGCGACCCAGTGCAGCCAAAGGCGGCAAGGCAAAACCGGCCAGCGCCACCAGCCCGGTGCCAATCCCGGCCATCGCCGGAAACAGCCCGCCCGGCGGTACGTCACTTGGCAGCAAATCATGCAGCAGGGCGAACAGCCCCAGTTGCGCCAACCAGCCGAGCAGGGCGCCACTGATGGCGGCAATCAGGCCGAGCACGGTCAGTTGCAGGCTGAACAGCACCATGGTTTCCCGGCGCGACAAGCCGAGGCAGCGCAGCAAGGCACTGGCGTCGAAACGCCGGCTGGCGAAACGGTTCGCCGACAACGCCACGGCTACGCCAGCCAGCAATACCGCAACCAGACTGGCCATGTTCAGGTAGCGCTCGGCCTTGCCCAGCGCGCCGCCAATCTGTCGGTTGCCGTCACGGGCATCTTGGATTCGCTGATTGGCAGCGAGGCCTGGTTTGATCAATTCACGATAGGTTTCCAGCGCCTGCGGTTCGCCGCGCCAGAGTTCGCGGTAACTCACCCGGCTGCCGGGTTGCACCACGCCGGTGGCGGTGAGGTCGTCAAGATTGATCAGTACCCGTGGCGTCAGGCTGTAAAAGTTGCCAGCGCGATCCGGTTCGTAGGTCAGTACGCGGGTCAGCTTCAAGGTCTTCATGCCGACGTCGATGCTGTCGCCTATCTTCAGATCCAGCGCGGTCAGCAGACGTGCCTCGACCCAGGCTTCACCGGGTTGCGGTTCGCCGCCGACTTCTTCCTGGGCAAAGGGTGCGGGCGCGCTCTTCAGCTCGCCACGCAGTGGATAGGCGCGGTCGACGGCTTTGATGCTGGATAACTGAATGCCGTTGTCAGTGGCAATGACGCTGGAAAACTCCACCACTTGCGCATGATTCAGGCGCAGTTCGGTGCCGCTGCGGATTTGCTCCTCGCGGGCCGGCGAGCTGCCTTCAAGGACCAGATCGGCACCGAGAAACTCGGTCGCGCGCAGCATCATCGCGCCGTTGAGGCGGGCGCCGAAGTAGCCGATCGCGGTGCTCGCCGCGACGGCCACCACCAGCGCAAAGAACAACACGCGCAACTCACCGGCGCGGGCATCGCGCATGAGCTGGCGCAGGGCAAGGCTGAACAGACGCAACAGCGGCAGACGTGCCATCAAGGCTCCAGAGGGGCGACCAGCAGCCCGGCTTCAAGACGGATCAGGCGCCGGCAGCGATGGGCCAGGCGTTCGTCGTGGGTCACCAGCACCAGGGTGGTGCCGCGTTCCTTGTTCAATTCGAACAGCAAGTCGCTGATGCGCTCGCCGGTGTGGCTGTCGAGGTTGCCGGTCGGCTCGTCGGCGAACAGCACGTCCGGTTCGGCCGCGAAGGCGCGGGCGATGGCCACGCGCTGCTGTTCACCGCCGGAGAGCTGGCGCGGCGAGTGGGTCAGGCGCTGGCCGAGGCCGACGCGCTGAAGCAATTGCGTGGCGCGCTCGCGGGCATCTTTGCGGCCGTCGAGCTCAAGCGGCAGCATGACGTTTTCCAGCGCATTGAGGCTGTCGAGCAACTGAAATGACTGGAAGACAAACCCGACGTGCTCGGCACGGATTCGTGCGCGCTGGTCTTCGTCGAGATTGCTCAGGCCCTGGCCGGCGAGGGTGACTTCGCCGCTGCTCGGCAGGTCGAGGCCGGCGAGCAGGCCGAGGAGGGTGGATTTGCCGGAACCGGACGCGCCGACGATGGCCAGGCTGTCGCCCTTGTTCAGTTCCAGGCTGAGTTCGTGCAGGATAGTCAGTTCACCTTCCGCGCTAGGGACCACTTTGCTGAGGTTCTTCGCGGTGAGAATGCTTGCGCCCATGGAGAATCCGATGCGTGTATGGTTTTTGAGTGCTGGCCTGGCCTTGATGTGCATGGCCCAGAACGCAGCGGCGGGTACTGTCCTGATCGTTGGCGATAGTATCAGCGCCGGTTTCGGCCTGGATACCCGTCTGGGGTGGGTGTCGCTGCTCGAGCAGCGCCTTAAACAAGAGGGTTTCGACGATAAAGTGGTCAACGCCTCGATCAGTGGCGACACCAGTGCCGGAGGCCAGGCGCGGCTGCCGGCGCTGCTTGCAGAGCATAAGCCGGAGTTGGTGATCCTCGAGCTGGGTGGCAATGACGGCCTGCGCGGGATGCCGCCAACGCAATTGCAACAAAATCTTGCCTCGATGATCGACAACTCGCGGCAGAGCGGCGCGAAAGTGCTGCTGCTCGGCATGCAGTTGCCACCCAATTATGGCAAGCGCTACACCGATTCGTTCGCCGAGGTTTACGGCAAGCTCGCCGAAGAGAAAAACATCCCGTTGGTGCCGTTTTTTCTCGAAGGTGTCGGTGGTCATCCGGACCTGATGCAGGCCGACGGTCTGCACCCGGCGGCCGGGGCTCAGAGCAAGTTGCTGGAAAATGTCTGGCCGACGCTAAAACCGCTGTTATGAGGCTTTTCTAGTGGCAGGCTTTCGGCTAATGTGGCGCCCCCTAATTTGGAGCCCCCGATGCCGCGTCCTGCCTGGTCCCTGTTTGCCTACCAACTGATCGAGCCTGACGAGCAGTTGGATCTGTTCGCCTGCCAGGAAGTGCGGGTGCATCTGGTGACGCGTCAGCTGGAACTCGGTGGCTCGGCTGATCGCACGCTGTGCGGCACTCTGCTGCCGGCGCAACCGCGCTGGTCGAATGTTGATCGCCGGGTGTTCCAGGATCAGCGTCTGTGCTCGCTGTGCCGGGCGATTCTTGAATCGCAGAAGCGCGGCACCTCGCCGATCTGGCCTGAGCTGCGATTCGAACTTTAAGATCAAAAGATCGCAGCCTCGTTGCACTCGTCAGATCCTACAGGGAATGCGTTGCAAATGTAGGAGCTGACGAGTGCAACGAGGCTGCGATCTTTCAGGGCGCGACACGGTCTATCGGCGTGTCTCCCGAATCCCCAGGCCGCGGTGTACAATCGCGCCCTTATACCCTTGATGATCATGCGAAGGATTTTCCGGATGTTGCCGCGCTTTCCTGCCGTCACCCGCTGCCTGTCACTTGCCGCCCTGTGTGTGGCCGGTCCCGTTGCTGCATTGGAGCTTCCCCTGCCTCCACCCGGCGAAGACATCGTCGGCCAGGTGCAGGTGATCAAAGCCAAGTACGAAGACACCTTCGCCGACCTGGGCACCACCTACGATCTGGGCTATTCGGAAATGGTTGCGGCCAACCCGGGCATCGATGCCTGGCTGCCTGGCGCCGGTACCGAGATCGTCCTGCCGACGCGCTTCATCCTGCCACCGGGCCCGCGTGAAGGCATCGTCATCAACCTTGCCGAATACCGTCTCTATTACTACCCGAAAGGCCGCGACGTGGTGTACACCTTCCCGCTGGGTATCGGCCGCGAAGGCTGGGGCTCGCCGATCGCGCACACCTCGATCATCGCCAAGACACCGAACCCGACGTGGACGCCTCCGGCTTCGATCAAGGCCGAACACGCTGCTGACGGTGATCCGCTGCCGAATGTGGTGCCGGCCGGTCCTGATAACCCGCTGGGGCCGTTCAAGTTCACCCTCGGCACGCCGGGCTACCTGATCCACGGTTCGAACAAGAAGTTCGGCATCGGCATGCGCACCAGCCATGGTTGCTTTCGCATGTTCAACAACAACGTGTTGGAGATGGCCGGCATGGTCCCGGTCGGCACCTCGGTGCGCATCATCAACGACCCGTACAAGTTCGGTCGCAGTGGCGGCAAGGTCTATCTGGAAGCGCACACGCCGCTCGACGACAAGGGCAACCCGTCGGTGGTCGACAAGCACACCGCGGTAATCAACGCGATGCTCAAGCGTGAAGACATCACCAGCAACCTGCGCATGAACTGGGATGTGGTGCGTGATGTGGTCGCCGCCGAAGACGGCCTGCCGGTAGAGATCGCCGTGCCGAATACCTCTGCGCCAATGGTGAGCAGTGCACCGATCGATCTGCAGCAATAAGAGCTGATCGAAACCCGCCGATGCGAGCAGCGTCGGCGGGTTTTTTATTGCCCGGGGAAAAGCACCGGGCACAAAAAAGCCGACCCGGAAAACCGGATCGGCTCGATAACAATCCCGAGGGATTATTACTTGCGGCTAGCTTTTTCCAGCATGCGCAGAGCACGCTCGTTAGCTTCGTCAGCAGTCTGTTGTGCTTTTTGAGCAGCAGCCAGAGCTTCATCAGCTTTACGGTAAGCTTCGTCTGCACGAGCCTGGGAGCGAGCAGCTGCGTCTTCAGTAGCGGTCAGACGTGCTTCGGTTTCTTTCGATGCGCTGCTGCAACCGGTAGCCAGAACTGCGGCCAGAGCCAGAGCAGAGAATTTCAGAACGTTGTTCATCGTGTTCCCCTTCAAGGACTTTCAAATTAAGTGGCTGTCTCCTCACGATTGAGGAAATAGCCGGCGTACATACTACCCATTACTTGTAGTAAGTAAACTGACGTAGCGCAAGAAGCAAAAAAAATTGTAGGCGTTGATTCTTTTTCGAGCAACTTTTAACTGCGCTGTATAAAAAATATCCAGCTGCAAGCCCCGGCGTGAGCGACTCAAACGGAAAAAGTTCCCGCCCTCGTGCGCTGTTTTTGCGACTTCGGCTAAAGTCTTTCTAAATGAATTCGTCCACACTTTTGTTCAGGTTCTGCGAAGCGCTTCGCGTATCTTTGTTGATGTACAGGTGACTTTAAAAAAGGTTGCACGTCTTAAGTCTCAACATTCCGGCAATGTTCAGGCAAACGGCACGCAAAGATTGTCTTGCGGCCGAACCTGCGACCATCGATGCCAACGCACGCAAACCATCCGATGACGAGCGTACCTTGAGCATTTTCGCCAATGGTGCCTACTATTCAGCAGGTGTCAGATTGCGCGAGATCGGTGTGGCTCTTCTCAGTGTCCATCAGGCACGGGGTGGCGTAGATGTTCCTTCGCCGGAAAAACATCGGTAAGGTAGGGGTCACAATTCAAGACCCGCGAGGAGTAGTGATGAGCGAGGCGTTGTCCATCCACCATGACCAGGCTGGTCATCAATTCGAGACCACTGTGGACGGTCATCGTGCTTACCTGACCTACATGGATCTGGGCAAGCAGACCCTGGATATCTACCGCACCTTCGTGCCCAATGCCCTGCGCGGCCGTGGCATTGCCGCAGCGCTGACCGAACGCGCGCTGCAATACGCCGAAGAAATGGGCTACACGGTGATCCCGTCTTGCTCCTACGTCGAGCGCTACATGGAACGCCATCAGCGTCGCGCCGCGAAGATCTGAATCGCACACACAAAAACGCCGGACAATGCCCGGCGTTTTTTTATGCGCTTAGAACGCAGCTTACGTGCGCTGGCGTTTCGGCAATACGTCCTTGAGCTTGGCGTGCATGCTGCGCAAGGTGTTTTCGGTGGCGGACCAATCGATGCAGGCATCGGTGATCGACACGCCATATTGCAGGTCGGCGAGGTCTTTCGGGATTGCCTGGCAGCCCCAGTTCAGGTGGCTTTCGACCATCAGGCCGATGATCGACTGGTTGCCTTCGAGGATCTGGTTGGCGACGTTCTCCATCACCAGCGGTTGCAGGGCCGGGTCCTTGTTGGAGTTGGCGTGGCTGCAATCGACCATGATGTTCGGCTTGATCTTCGCCTTGTTCAGCGCCTGCTCGCACAGCGCCACGCTGACCGAATCATAGTTCGGCTTGCCATTACCGCCGCGCAGCACCACGTGACCGTAGGCGTTGCCTTTGGTGGTAACGATCGACACGCCACCTTCCTGGTTGATGCCGAGGAAACGGTGCGGGCTGGACACCGACTGCAAGGCGTTGATCGCCACGGTCAGGCCGCCATCGGTGCCGTTCTTGAAGCCGACCGCCGAGGACAGGCCGGAAGCCATTTCGCGGTGAGTCTGCGATTCGGTGGTACGCGCGCCGATGGCCGACCAGCTGATCAGATCCTGCAGGTACTGCGGGGAGATCGGGTCGAGGGCTTCGGTGGCAGTCGGCAGGCCTTTCTCGGCCAGGTCGAGCAGCAACTGACGACCGATGTGCAGACCGTCCTGGATCTTGAACGAGTCGTCCAGATACGGATCGTTGATCAGACCTTTCCAGCCGACGGTGGTACGCGGCTTCTCGAAATATACACGCATGACCAGATACAGGGTGTCGGAGACTTCCTCGGCGAGCACCTTGAGGCGATCGGCGTATTCGTGGGCAGCCTTGATGTCGTGAATCGAGCACGGGCCGATCACGACGAACAGACGGTGGTCGGTGCCATCGAGAATGTTGCGAATGACTTCGCGGCCCTTGGTGACGGTGCGCAGGGCGGCGTCGCTCAGGGGGATATCACGCTTGAGCTGATCGGGAGTGATCAGGGTCTCGTTAGAGGCGACGTTTAGGTCGTTGATCGGTAAATCAGCCATCGTTTACTCGTCAGGTCACGGGTGCCGGCCGCCAGCGATCCCCGCGCGGCGGAGCACAGCAGATTTAGCGCGTCGGGGGAGCCGAACCTTAGCGCGTCAGAGGCGGCTCGACAATGGGCAAACCGTGCTTTAGTCCAGCGCTGGCTGCGCAAAAGCCTTGCGCAGGTTGTCGTGGGAGAACTCTTCGGCGTGCTCCTCGACCCACTGCAGGGCCAGCGCCTGACTATCCTGCAGATCGTCGTGGCTGTCCTGCATGCGTGAATAGCGTTCGATCTGACACACCTGCTCACCCATTCGCGCGCTGAACAGGGTCTGTTCGTCAGTGAAGGCAATGCCCACCAGATAGCCTTTTTTACGCCGCAGACACCAGGCCACATAGCCCGGGCAACAGAAGTCGGCATTCAGCGTCGGCATGCGCACTTGCAGCGCAGTGCCGTGGCGCCAGGCGCGGTGGTAATTGCAAGCGATGCCGCCGAGGCTGATAGTGTGCAGCTGTTGTCTGGAAATGCATTCAGGCTTGAGTAACGTCAATTCAACCGGCACTTCGTCCGGATGAGGAATGAAACGTCCCATGAGCACAGACTCCCTGTGTCGGCCATCTGACATTGTTTCCCCCAGTATAGTGGTCGAATCCGAGCTGACCGACTTCGACGCCGACCAGCGGCTGCTGGCGATGCGCGGGGTTTCTCTGGTGATCTTCACCAGCGTCGGCTGTGCCAGTTGTCGTTATGCCCGCGAGGTGTTGCCGGGATTGCCGCTGGCTATCGATCGGCTGTGCTGGATTGACGCCGGCGACAATGGCGGGCTGGTCGAGCGTTATCAGGTGTTTCATTTGCCGGCGCTGTTTGTGGTGCGCGACGGCGAGTTCTTTGGCGCAGTGCACACTCGTTTGACGGTTGACCAACTCAACCAGGCAGTAGCGCAGGCGCTGGGTCGAATTGCAGAGGAGTTGCCATGAGCGAGACAGTCAGCAAACCGGTGGTGGGGATTATCGGCACCGGTGCAATCGGCGGGTTCTACGGGGTGATGCTGGCGCGTGCCGGGTTTGACGTGCACTTTTTGTTGCGCAGCGAATTTTCCGCCGTGGTTGAGCGCGGTTTGCAGATCAACAGTGCGGTGCACGGGCCGTTGACGCTGCATCCGGCCAATGCCTATTCCGCTGCCGAAGACATGCCACCCTGTGACTGGCTGCTGGTCGGCACCAAGACTACCAGCAACGCCGGTCTGGCCCCGGCGATCATTCAGGCCGCCAAACCTGACGCAAAAGTGCTGTTGCTGCAGAACGGTCTGGATGTCGAAGACAGCCTGCGGCCACTGTTGCCGGATTCACTGCATCTGCTCGGTGGTCTGTGCCTGATCTGCGTGCACCGCGAAGGGCCGGGGCAGATTACCCATCAGGCCCTTGGCGCGGTGAATGTCGGTTATCACAGCGGCTCGGCCATTGATGAAGTAGCGCGCATGGCGATCGTCGAGGAGGGAGCCGGACTGTTCCGTGCCGCCGGCATCGACTCGCAGGCGATGGCCAACCTGCATCAGGCGCGCTGGCAGAAACTGGTGTGGAATATTCCCTATAACGGACTTTCGGTATTGCTCGGCGCGGGAACCGAAGCGCTGATGGCTGATGCTGACAGCCGCCTGTCGATTCAGGCGTTGATGGCGGAAGTGGTGCACGGCGCCCGGGCCTGTGGATACGAGATCCCGCCCGGCTATGCCGAGTACCTGTTCACCATGACGGAAAAAATGCCCGATTACTGGCCGAGCATGTACCACGACTTTGCACACAAACGCCCGCTGGAGCTGGAGGCGATCTACGCCCGGCCACTGGCGGCGGCGAACGCGGCGGGCTGCGAGTTGCCACGCATCGAGGCGTTGTATCGCCATTTGGGTTTTATCGACCGACGCAATACCTGAGTCGGTTGTTCTGGGGGAAGGCATGGCCAATAACATCGATGACAAACTGGTGCTGGCGATTTCCTCGCGCGCCTTGTTCGACCTGAGCGAAAGCCACAAGGTCTACCTGTCGAGCGGCGTCGAAGCCTATCGGCAATATCAGATCGAGCACGAAGACGAAATCCTCGCGCCGGGCGATGCGTTCCCGCTGGTGGAAAAACTCCTGAGCCTGAACAGTCGCCTCGGCCGCGCGCGGGTCGAGGTGATTCTGGTCTCCCGTAACAGCGCCGACACCGGTCTGCGCGTGTTCAATTCGATTCATCATTACGGCCTGGCGATTTCTCGTGCGGCGTTCGTCGGCGGGCGCAGTCCGTATCCGTATCTGAAAGCGTTTGGCTGCGACCTGTTTCTCTCGACCCACGCCGAAGACGTGCGTGCCGCGCTGGACGCCGGGTTCGCCGCCGCGACGATTCTGTCCGGTGGCGCCAGCCGCGCGGCCAGCGATGAATTGCGTATCGCCTTCGACGGTGACGCGGTGATCTTCTCGGACGAGTCCGAGCGCGTCTATCAGTCCGGCGGCCTGGAAGCGTTTCAGGCCAAGGAACGCGAATCGGCGCGCGAGCCATTGCGTGGTGGGCCGTTCAAGGGCTTTCTGGCAGCGCTCAATCTGTTGCAGCGCGAGTTTCCCGATGACGATTGCCCGATCCGCACGGCGCTGGTGACCGCGCGTTCGGCGCCGGCCCATGAGCGGGTGATTCGCACCTTGCGGGAATGGGATATTCGTCTCGATGAGTCGCTGTTTCTCGGTGGCCTGACCAAATCGGCGTTCCTCGAAGCCTTCGCCGCCGACGTGTTCTTCGATGACCAGACCGGCCATTGCGAACTGGCTCGCGAAGTGGTCGCCACCGGCCATGTGCCCCATGGCATCAGCAACGAACCGCCGATCTAGAGCCTTTTCATTCAGGACGTTGCGTCGCACGTCGTACTCGCCAAGGCACTGCTAAGCTGAATCAATCTCCGCCATCGTTGGCTCGCGAGGAGGTCCCATGATTCGCTCAATGCTGTATGCCACCGACCTCGGTCTGTACGCACCGTTCGTGATGCAGCATGCGTTGGCCTTGGCGCGCACCTTCAATGCCGATCTGTATGTAGTGCACGCGGTGGAACCCATGGGCCTGTTTGCCGAGTCAGTGCTGCAAAGCTATCTCGACGAACAGGCATTGAACGAATTCCATAGTCAGGGTCTGAAAACAGTCATCGCCAATATCGAACAACGGGTGCTCGATAGCTTTCGTGAAGAACTGGGGGACGACGGCGAACAGGATCTGCAGCGCATTCGCGCGGTGCGCGTGCTGCAGGGTGATCCGTCGCAGGTGATTCTCGATCAGGTGCACAAGCTCTCGGTCGATCTGCTGATCGTCGGCAGTCACAGCCATGGCGTCGGCGCGGAAACGCCGTTGGGGCGCACGGCGGCGCGGGTCCTGCAGTTGGCCAAGGTGCCGGTCTATCTGGTGCCGCTGATGGAACGTCGGCGGCGTGAGGATCGCTGAAGCAGGAATAATGGCGTTTTGATAAAAAAGTTCTAGATTTATTCTTCGAACCATTAATATAGTTATATACCGTCGCTGATGCCCGTGGCGTCTACCTGCTTTGAGGGATTGATATGAAGCTTCAACAACTGCGCTACATCTGGGAAGTGGCGCACCACGACCTCAACGTTTCCGCTACCGCTCAAAGCCTGTACACCTCGCAACCGGGCATCAGTAAGCAGATCCGCCTGCTGGAAGACGAGCTGGGCGTCGAAGTCTTCGCCCGCAGCGGCAAGCACCTGACCCGCGTCACCCCGGCCGGCGAGCGCATCATCACCACCGCCGGCGAGATTCTGCGCAAAGTCGAAAGCATCAAGCAGATTGCCCAGGAATTCTCCAACGAGAAGAAGGGCACCCTGTCGATCGCCACCACCCACACCCAGGCGCGTTATGCGCTGCCGCCGGTGATCAGCAATTTCATCAAGCAATACCCGGACGTGGCCCTGCACATGCATCAGGGCTCGCCGATGCAGATCGCCGAAATGGCCGCTGACGGCACCGTCGATTTCGCCATTGCCACTGAAGCGCTGGAGCTGTTCGGTGATCTGGTGATGATGCCGTGCTACCGCTGGAACCGCTGCGTGGTCGTACCCCATGGCCACCCGCTGACCAAGCTGCCGAAGCTGACCCTCGAAGCGCTGGCCGAATATCCGATCGTCACTTACGTGTTCGGTTTCACCGGCCGTTCCAAGCTCGACGAAGCCTTCAGCCATCGTGGCCTGACGCCGAAAGTGGTGTTCACCGCTGCTGACGCCGACGTGATCAAAACCTACGTGCGTCTGGGGCTGGGCGTAGGCATCGTGGCTAAAATGGCGGTCGATACCAAACTCGATAACGACCTGGTGGTACTGGATGCCAGCGAGCTGTTCGAGTCGAGCATCACCAAGATCGGTTTCCGTCGTGGCACCTTCCTGCGTGGCTTCATGTGCGACTTCATCGAGAAATTCGCCCCGCACCTGACCCGCGAAGTCATGGCCAAGGCCATTCAGTGCCACAACAAGCAAGAGCTCGAAGAGCTGTTCGACGGCGTCGAACTGCCCGTTCACTAAGCACCCGCCTCAGAGCACCTCGGTGACAGCAAACTGTTGCCGGGTGCCCGCCACCAGAATCTCCACCTCATCGCCCGCGAACTTGCCCAGCAGGCTTTTGCCCAGCGGCGAGCGCGGGGTGATGACGGTGATCGGCTGACCGACCACGTCGACTTTCAGCCCCGCCGCATCCGGCGCCAGAAACAGCCATTGCTCGCGACCCTTTTCGTCCTCCAGACCTAGCAGGGCGCCGACTTCAATGCCGCGATTTTCATCGTAGGCACGCAAGGTCAGGTTCTGACATAGCGCCAGTGACTGGCGGATTTCCTCAACCCGCTTCGCCTGACCCGCCGCCAGATACGACGCCTCCAGCCCCAGCGTGTCGTACTTGTTTTCGGCGATGTTTTCTTCGTGGGTCGCGGTTTCGTAAGCGGTTTGCGCGGCGCGCTCGGCGATGTCGAGGTCAATGCGCAGCTTGTCGAGAATCAACTGGTGGACACTGTGTTTGTTCATGATCAATCGCAGAATTGCAAAACGTTGGCGCGGCTCTTTTCCGTCGGCGCGGTCTGGTCCTGCTGCAGCCAGAACTGGCATTTCGGGTTCGACGCATTACGCGAATTGGCGCGCGCCTGATCCAGTCGGGCCTGCTGTTCATTCTTGCGCAGGTTTTCTTCGTACTGTTGGAACAGCGGACTTTGCGGTGGAATGTCCGGCTGTACCTGTACGGGCGCCACAGCCGGAGGATTGACGCGCTGCTGCACCGCTTGCGCGACAGGGGCCAATTGCTCGGGAAAGATAAAGCGCGAAAGCAGCCAGCAGGTCAGCGCAATCGCCAGGAACCCCAGCCACAGGCCCAGCGCAATGCTGCCGGTCAGATGCAGCACGCTAAGCTGAACAGGCAAGGGACGACGGGGATTGGGACGGTAGGGCATGGCGGCCTCCTGGCGGATGGTTGCGGGCAAGCGGCGATTGTCGCACGAAGATTAATCGCCGTCGGCTCTTCTGCGCGAGCGCATTTATGCGGACAATCGAGGTTTTTTGCCAACGGGAGAACGGCATGGCTAAAGCGAAACCCCGCTGGGATATTTTTTGCACCGTGGTCGATAACTTCGGCGACATCGGCGTGACCTGGCGCCTGGCCCGGCAGCTGGTGGCCGAGCATGCCTTGCCGGTGCGCCTGTGGGTGGATGATCTGCGCGCGTTCGAGCGCCTCTGTCCTGAGATCGATATTGATCTTGCGCAGCAGTGGCAGCAGGGTGTCGAGGTGCATCAGTGGCCGAGCGAATGGCTGCACGCCGAGGCGGCCGACGTAGTCATCGCCGCCTTCGCCTGTCAGTTGCCCGCCGACTACATGGACAGCATGGCCGCACGGGAAACGCCACCGCTGTGGCTCAACCTCGATTATCTCAGCGCCGAAGACTGGGTTACCGGCTGCCACGGCTTGCCGTCGGTAAAATACAAAACGGTGCAGAAGTTCTTCTTCTTTCCGGGCTTCAAGCCGGGCACCGGTGGCCTGCTGCGCGAACGCGGACTGCTCGAACAGCGTCGGCAGTTTCAGCAGGATCGACCGGCTCAGCGACATTTCCTGCAAGGTCTGGGTATTGATCCCGCGCCCGATGCGCAACTGATCTCGCTGTTTGCTTATGAAAACGCCGGGTTGGCCAGTTGGCTGGATGTGCTGGCGGCCGATGCACGGCCGACTCACCTGCTGGTGCCGGAAGGGCGGATTCTCGGCGATGTGGCGCGCTGGCTGGAGGTAGAAACCCTGACGGTCGGCGCGATTCACGTGCGCGATTCGCTCACCGTGCAGGTGCTGCCGTTCGTCCGGCAGGACCAATACGACCATCTGCTCTGGTGCTGCGATTTCAACGCGGTGCGCGGTGAAGATTCATTCGTTCGCGCGCAATGGGCGGGGCGGCCGATGCTCTGGCACATCTATCAGCAGGACGATGACATCCATCTGGACAAGCTTGATGCTTTTCTCGCGCTCTACACCCAAGGCCTTCCGCCCGCTGCGGCGCAGGCGATGAACGGTCTGTGGCGAGCGTGGAGTGCCGGGCAACCGATCGGCGAGCACTGGCTGGCGGTGCGAAATCATTGGCCGGAACTCGAGAAAAACGCCGAGGCATGGTGTCTGGAACAGGCCTTGCAGGCGGATCTTGCCACGGCGCTGGTACAGTTTTATGTAAATTGGATATGATACGCGGCCTAGATTTTTGTAAATCCCATCCAAATTCGGATATTCGCAATGAAAACTGGTAAAGAACTCAAACCCGGTACCGTGATCCGTATCGACAACGATCCTTGGCTGGTTCAGAAAGCTGAATTCACCAAGTCGGGCCGTAACAGCGCGATCATGAAGACCAAGCTGAAGAACCTGCTGACCGGTTACAAGACCGAAACCGTTTACGGTGCGGACGACAAACTGGACGACGTGATCCTGGATCGTAAAGAAGCCACCCTGTCGTTCATCAGCGGTGACACCTACACGTTCATGGACACCACTGACTACACCATGTACGAGCTGAACGCCGAAGACATCGAAAGCGTTCTGCCTTTCGTTGAAGAAGGCATGACCGACGTTTGCGAAGCCGTATTCTTCGAAGAGCGTCTGGTTTCCGTAGAACTGCCGACCACCATCGTGCGTCAGGTTGACTACACCGAAGGCTCCGCTCGCGGTGACACTTCCGGCAAGGTGATGAAGCCTGCCAAACTCAAGAACGGTACCGAGCTGTCGGTTGCCGACTTCATCGAAATCGGCGACATGATCGAGATCGATACCCGCGAAGGCGGTTCCTACAAAGGCCGTGCGAAATAAGCACTGCTTTTTGCGGAAAGAAAAAACCCGACCATTGAGTCGGGTTTTTTTGTGCCTGTAAGAAACACTCGGAACCCTGTGGGAGCGAGCCTGCTCGCGAATGCGGTGTGTCATTCAATGAAGCGCTGTCTGACGGGACGCTTTCGCGCGCAGGCTCGCTCCCACAATGGGACGGTGGT
>NZ_JASCPT010000064.1:0-33432 GCF_029959775.1 Pseudomonas sp. PS01270
CGCTCCCACATTTGATTTGCGCCTGACACCAGATTTGCAGTCACTGCACGTCCACTGTGGGAGCGAGCTTGCTCGCGAAGGCGGCCGCACGAACAACCCATCACTCAGCTTCGATACTCCGCCCGCTCAGCCAACCCTTCTTTAAGAAAATCCACCAACTTGCGCACCTTCGGCGACAGATGCCGCTGCTGCGGATACAGCGCCCACACCGCCGTATTCGGCGGCTGATGCGCCTCGAGCAAGGAAATCAGCGCGCCGCTGTGCAGGTGCTCGAGCACGTAATAGTCCGGCAACTGACACAACCCGACACCCTGAAGCGCCGCATCCAGCACCGCCTGCCCACTGTTGCAACGCCAGTTGCCCTGCACCCGCTGGGAAAATTCCCGCCCGTTCTGTTCCAGTTGCCAGATATCCGAACTGCCGATCAGGCAATTGTGTCGACTCAATTCCGACAAACTGTGTGGGCGCCCATACCGTTCCAGGTAGGAAGGCGACGCGCACAGGTACATTCTCCGTGGCGCCAGGCGTGTCGCGACCAAGCGCGAATCCTGTAGCCGACCCAGACGAATTGCCAGATCCAGCCCTTCATGCACCAGATCCAGCTGGCGATTGCTCAGCTCGATATCGATACGCAGCTGCGGGTACAGCCCCATGAAGCGAGTCACCAGCGGCACGATAAAGCGTTCGCCATAGGCCACCGCGCAGGTCATGCGCAGCATGCCTTTCGGTTCGCTGGTCAGATCGCCTACCGCGCGCAAGGCTTCTTCGCGACCGTCCTGCAGGCGCTGGCAATGCTGCAGAAAAGTCTGCCCGGCTTCGGTCAACGTAACTCGCCGGGTGCTGCGGTAGAGCAGGCGCGTCTGCAAACGCTCTTCGAGCCGTACGATTTGTCGACTGATGTGCGAGGAAGAAACCCCAAGACGCTCGGCAGCGGCGGTGAATTGATTGCATTCGGCGACGGCAACGAACTCGTCGATGCCTTCCCAGCGGTTTTCCGACACTTGGATTATCCCTGTATGGCAATAATGTTTTGCTTTCGTCCGGATTATTCCTCAGGGCGCGCTGAACTACACTGTCTGTCTGCTTTTTTATTTACTGGATTCATTGGAGAGTCAGCATGATCAAGTCGCGCGCCGCCGTTGCCTTCGAGGCCAAGAAGCCGCTGGAAATCGTAGAAGTCGATGTCGCCATGCCGAAGGCTGGTGAAGTGTTGCTGCGCGTTGTCGCTTCCGGGGTGTGCCACACCGATGCCTACACCTTGTCCGGCGCAGACCCGGAAGGCATCTTCCCGTCGATCCTCGGCCACGAGGGTGGCGCCATCGTTGAAGCGATCGGCGAGGGCGTGACCTCGGTTGCCGTCGGCGACCACGTCATTCCGCTGTACACCCCGGAATGCGGCCAGTGCAAATTCTGCAAGTCGGGCAAGACCAACCTCTGCCAGGCGATTCGCGCCACCCAAGGCAAGGGCCTGATGCCGGACGGCACTTCGCGCTTTTCCTACAAGGGCGAAACGATTTTCCACTACATGGGGACGTCGACGTTTTCGGAATACACCGTGCTCCCGGAAATTTCCGTGGCCAAGATCTCCAAAGACGCGCCGCTGGAAAAGGTCTGCCTGCTCGGTTGCGGCGTGACCACCGGTATCGGCGCCGTGCTCAACACCGCCAAGGTCAAACCGGGTGACACCGTGGCCATCTTCGGTCTCGGTGGTATTGGCTTGTCGGCCGTGATCGGCGCGGTGAAAGCCAAGGCTGCGCGCATCATTGCGATCGACATCAACCCGGCCAAGTTCGAAATCGCCAAACAACTCGGTGCCACCGATTGCGTGAACCCGAAAGGCTTTGATCGTCCGATCCAGGAAGTGATCGTCGACATGACCGATGGCGGCGTCGACTTCTCCTTCGAGTGCATCGGCAATGTGCAACTGATGCGCGCCGCGCTTGAGTGCTGCCACAAAGGCTGGGGCGAGTCGGTCATCATCGGTGTCGCCGGTGCCGGTCAGGAAATCGCTACCCGTCCGTTCCAGTTGGTTACCGGTCGCGTCTGGCGCGGTTCGGCGTTCGGCGGCGTGCGTGGCCGTACTGAATTGCCGAGCTACGTCGACATGGCCCAGAGCGGCGAGATCCCGCTGGATACCTTCATCACCCACACCATGGGCCTGGAAGATATCAACAAGGCGTTCGACCTGATGCACGAAGGCAAGAGCATCCGCACCGTCATTCATTTCTAAGGAGCAGCGGCAAGCTACAAGCCACAAGCTGCAAGCAGGCGCAACGCCCTCTTGCAGCTTCAAGCTTGCAGCTTGCGGCTGAAGTGCTATGAATCTGGAAAACATTTCCTGTCAGAAGAGTTTCGGTGGCTGGCACAAGCGTTATCGCCATCGCTCCGAAGTGCTTGATTGCGACATGGTCTTTGCCGTGTACCTGCCGCCGCAGGCGGAGCAGGGGGGCAAGCTGCCGGTGCTGTACTGGTTGTCCGGGCTGACCTGCACCGATGAGAATTTCATGCAAAAGGCCGGCGCGATGCGCATGGCTGCCGAACTTGGTCTGATCATCGTCGCGCCGGATACAAGCCCACGTGGCGCGGATGTCCCGGACGATGCCGACAAAGCTTGGGATTTCGGTCTCGGCGCCGGGTTTTATCTGAACGCCACGCAGGAGCCATGGGCGCATCATTATCAGATGCATGACTATGTCGTGAAGGAATTGCCCGCACTGGTCGAGGCGCATTTCCCCGCGTCCGACAAGCGCAGCATCAGCGGACACTCGATGGGCGGCCACGGTGCCTTGGTCTGTGCCTTACGCAATCCTGGGCGGTATAAATCGGTTTCGGCTTTTTCGCCGATCACCCATCCGATCGATTGCCCGTGGGGTCAGAAGGCCTTTTCCAACTATTTGGGCGAAGACCGTTCGAAGTGGAAGGAGTGGGACGCCTGTGTGCTGATCGCCGATGCGACGGAGAAATTGCCGTTGCTGGTCGATCAAGGTGATCGTGACGATTTCCTCGCCACCCAGCTGAAACCCGAAGCTCTGCAATACGCGGCAAAACAAGCGGGGCATCCGCTGGAGCTGCGCCTGCAACCGGGCTACGACCACAGCTATTTCTTCATCTCAAGCTTCATTGAGGACCACTTGCAGCATCACGCACGCGCTCTGCGCGGTTAATGCAGGTAGAATCACGCCCTGACAAAAATCGGGGCGTTTTTTTATGCGTATTGGCCACGGCTACGATGTGCACCGTTTCGCTGAAGGCGATTTCATTACTCTGGGCGGCGTGCAGATTGCACACGGCTTCGGGCTGCTCGCTCATTCCGACGGTGACGTCCTGCTGCACGCCTTGAGCGATGCCTTGCTCGGCGCGGCGGCGCTGGGTGATATCGGCAAACACTTCCCGGACACCGATCCGCAATTCAAGGGCGCCGACAGCCGTGTGCTGTTGCGTCATGTGGTCAGTCTGATCCACGCCAAGGGCTGGAAAATCGGCAACGTCGACAACACCATCGTTGCCCAGGCGCCAAAAATGGCGCCGCATATCGAATCGATGCGCGCGCTGATCGCGGCGGATCTTCAAGTTGAGTTGGATCAAGTGAACGTCAAAGCTACCACCACCGAAAAGCTTGGCTTTGTCGGTCGCGAAGAAGGTATCGCCGTGCACTCCGTTGCCTTGTTGCTGCGCGCATGAATGAACTGCAATTACTCGGCCCACGGGCCTATGGCGAACCCCTCGGCACAGCGGTACTGAAAGCCATCGCCGAAGATTTCCAGGTCGATGAAGTGCTGGATATTCCGTTCAGCGGTGACGGCGAACATCTGTGGATCTGGGTGGAAAAGCGCGGCCTCAATACCGAAGAAGCGGCGCGGCGTATCGCCAAGGCAGCCGGCGTGCCGTTGCGTACCGTCAGCTATGCCGGCCTCAAGGACCGTCAGGCCCTGACCCGACAGTGGTTCAGCGTGCAACTGCCGGGCAAGGCCGATCCGGATCTGTCGGCGGCGGAAAACGACACGCTGAAGATCCTCAAGACCACGCGCCACAAGCGCAAGCTGCAACGCGGTGCGCATTCGGCCAATGGCTTCACCCTGCGCCTGACGCAATTCAATGGCGACAAAGATGCGATTGAACAGCGCCTGCAACTGATCGCCAAACAAGGCATCCCCAATTATTTCGGCGCCCAGCGCTTCGGCCATGACGGCGGCAACGTTGTCGATGCGCGGGCGTGGGCGGCGCGCAAGGCTTTGCCGGAACAGCGTAATGTGCGATCGCGGTTACTGTCGACGGCGCGCAGCTTTCTGTTCAACCAGGTGCTGGCGGCGCGCGTCGCCGATGGCACCTGGAACACCGCGCTGGTTGGCGATCTGTTGGCCTTTACTGACAGCCGCAGCTTTTTCCCGGCCGGCGAAGCCGAATGCAGCGACCCGCGTCTGGCAATTCTCGACCTGCACCCGACCGGTCCGCAGTGGGGCGAAGGTGACTCGCCAACCGCTGGCGCAGTCCATGAACTGGAGCAGGAGATCGCCGCCCGCGAAGCGGATCTGCGCGACTGGTTGATCCACGCCGGCATGAGCCATGAACGTCGCATCCTGCGGCTGCCCATTGGCGGGTTGACGTGGCATTATCCCCAACCTGACATTCTGCAACTGGAATTCGTCCTCCCGGCCGGATGCTTTGCCACTGTATTGGTGCGCGAGCTCGTTGATCTGGTGCCGGTGGGGCAGACGGACAGCCCATGCGTATTCTGATTTCTAACGACGATGGGGTAACCGCGCCCGGTCTCGCCGCGCTTTATGCTGCGCTGGCGGATTACACCGAATGCGTGGTTATCGCCCCGGAGCAGGACAAAAGCGGCGCCAGCAGTTCGCTGACGCTCGACCGTCCGCTGCACCCGCAATACCTGGCCAACGGCTTTATCAGCCTCAACGGCACACCGACCGATTGCATTCACCTGGGCCTCAACGGCTTGCTTGAGCGCGAAGCGGACATGGTGGTTTCCGGCATCAACCTGGGCGCCAACCTCGGTGACGACGTGCTGTATTCCGGAACCGTGGCGGCAGCCCTTGAAGGACGATTTCTCGAGCGCCCATCGTTTGCCTTTTCACTGGTCTCGCGCCAAGTGGATAACCTGCCGACTGCGGCCTACTTTGCGCGCAAACTGGTCGAGGCCCACGCCGGGCTCGATCTGCCACCGCGCACGGTACTCAACGTGAACATTCCCAATCTGCCCATCGATCACATCCGTGGCATTCAGTTGACCCGTCTCGGCCATCGCGCCCGCGCGGCGGCGCCAATGAAAGTGGTCGATCCGCGCGGCAAGGCCGGTTACTGGATCGCCGCTGCCGGCGACGCTGAAGACGGCGGCCCGGGCACCGATTTTCATGCCGTGATGCAGGGCTATGTGTCCATCACACCGTTGCAGCTCGATCGCACCTTCAATGATGCCTTCAGAAGTCTTGATGGCTGGCTGGGGGGGCTGAGCTGATGCGTGAACATGACGACCGCCTGCGCAGCGGCATTGGCATGACCTCCCAGCGTACGCGCGAGCGACTGATCCAGCGGCTGTATGAAGAAGGCGTATCGAACGCCAAGGTGCTGGAAGTGATCCGCCGCACGCCGCGTCACCTGTTTGTCGACGAGGCGCTGGCGCACCGCGCTTACGAAGACACCGCGCTGCCGATCGGCAACAACCAGACCATCTCCCAGCCTTATATGGTGGCGCGCATGAGCGAGCTGCTGCTGGAGGCCGGCCCGCTGGATAAAGTGTTGGAGATCGGAACCGGTTCCGGCTACCAGACAGCGGTGTTGTCGCAACTGGTTGAACGGGTGTTTTCCGTCGAGCGCATCAAGGTGTTGCAGGATCGCGCCAAGGAGCGTCTGGTCGAGCTGAACCTGCGCAACGTGGTATTTCGCTGGGGCGATGGCTGGGAAGGCTGGCCGGCGCTGGCGCCCTACAACGGCATCATCGTCACCGCCGTCGCCACCGATGTACCGCAAGCTTTGCTGGATCAACTGGCCCCTGGTGGGCGCATGGTGATTCCGGTCGGCTCCGGTGAAGTGCAACAACTGATGCTGATCGTGCGCGAAGAACATGGCTTTTCCCGACACGTTCTGGGCGCTGTGCGTTTCGTGCCTTTGCTCAATGGGCCACTGGCCTGAGCATTTGCAAACAGTCGCTGAATTCCTTTCAACGGCGCCGGTCTTACACCGGCAGCCAAAGTTTAAACGCAGCGTACTTGCCCCTGGCAAACGTGTGCGTCCGGTGATTTCGCGTCATTAAAGGTAAAGCCGTTTCGGCCCGTTATACTTGCGACACTTCATGCCGCAGTGCGGCATTCAGAATTTTCAGCCACCACAAAGGGAGCGGCGGGTGAGTCTCACAGTCATTGCGCAGCGTATGGGTAACACGAGCTTTCAGCGCCTGGTGACTGGCCTTGTCTTGAGCACCTTGCTGGTCGGTTGCTCCAGCACCAAATCGAGCAACGTACGGGTTGTCGATCGCAATAATTCGGTCGCGCAACGTCCGACCGTTACTACCGGACAATATGTAGTCCGCCCCGGCGATACCTTGTTTTCGATCGCCTTTCGTTACGGCTGGGACTACAAAACCCTCGCCGCCCGGAACAATATTCCTACGCCGTATACGATCCATCCGGGTCAGACAATTCGCTTCGACGGGCGCAGCGGTTCAACGCCGACAGCGGTGGTGAGCAACTCCAGTTCTTCACCTTCTTCGTCGAGTAAAACCACGGTAATCCGGCGCCAGGCGAATGGCACCACAACCACTACAACCACCGGTTCCAAAGGGGTTGTACCGTCCGTCGCGAGCAAACCTGCACCCGCTCCACTGCCTCCGGCAGGCCCGGCCCCGACCGGCTGGGGATGGCCATCTAATGGCGTTCTGATTGGAAAATTCTCTTCAAACGGTAGTTTGAATAAAGGAATTGATATCGCCGGAGATTTGGGACAGCCTGTTTTAGCTGCGTCTGATGGGACGGTCGTATACGCCGGGAGTGGCTTAAGGGGCTACGGCGAATTGGTCATCATCAAACACAGCGAAACCTACGTCAGTGCTTACGGACATAACCGCAGGCTGTTGGTTCGGGAGGGGCAGCAGGTCAAGGTCGGACAGACAATTGCCGAAATGGGGTCAACGGGTACAGACCGGGTGAAACTGCATTTTGAGATTCGCCGCCAAGGTAAACCTGTGGATCCGCTGCAGTTCCTGCCAAGACGTTGATTTGTAGGCCAGCCTGTTCCGTCGCGTAGAGGGGACAGGCTCCAGCGTTGCCAAGGATAAAGGCGTCGCTTGAGCTTGGGGTCGAACTCACCAAAGGACTATAACAATGGCTCTCAGTAAAGAAGTGCCGGAGTTTGACATCGACGATGAGGTTCTCCTTATGGAGACCGGCATCGATTCGGATTCGATGTTGAATGATGAAGGGGCTGCTCCACCTTCCGTTCGTTCCAAATCCAGACACTCCGCCACACTCAAACAACATAAATACATCGACTACACTCGGGCACTTGATGCCACGCAGCTGTATCTCAACGAAATCGGCTTTTCCCCTCTGCTCTCCCCGGAAGAAGAAGTTCATTTTGCGCGCTTGTCGCAAAGTGGCGATCCGGCCGGGCGCAAGCGCATGATCGAAAGTAACCTGCGGCTGGTGGTCAAGATCGCCCGGCGTTACGTCAATCGGGGGCTGTCGCTGCTGGATCTGATCGAAGAGGGCAACCTCGGATTGATCCGCGCGGTGGAAAAGTTCGATCCCGAGCGCGGCTTCCGCTTCTCGACCTACGCTACGTGGTGGATCCGTCAGACCATCGAACGCGCGATCATGAATCAGACCCGGACCATCCGGTTGCCGATTCACGTGGTCAAGGAGCTCAACGTGTACCTGCGGGCCGCACGGGAGCTGACGCAAAAACTCGACCACGAACCTTCACCCGAAGAAATCGCCAACCTGCTGGAGAAACCGGTGGGCGAGGTCAAGCGCATGCTCGGCCTGAACGAACGGGTTTCTTCGGTCGACGTCTCGCTGGGTCCGGATTCGGATAAAACCCTGCTGGACACCCTCACTGACGATCGTCCCACCGATCCGTGCGAACTGCTGCAGGACGATGACCTGTCGCAGAGCATCGATCAATGGCTGTCGGAACTGACCGACAAGCAGCGCGAGGTGGTGATTCGCCGCTTCGGCCTGCGCGGTCACGAAAGCAGCACGCTGGAAGATGTCGGCCTGGAGATCGGTCTGACCCGCGAACGGGTGCGGCAGATCCAGGTGGAAGGCCTCAAGCGCCTTCGCGAGATCCTGGAGAAGAATGGCCTGTCGAGCGAGTCGCTGTTCCAATAAGCGCCTGATCGACCGCCCGCAAAAAGCCCCGGCTGATTCAATCAGTCGGGGCTTTTTGTTTATGCCTGTCTCGTGCATCGCGTTGTCGGGCGAGGTGCCAGACGAGTGGTCAGCATTTTCTGAGTTTGTAGTCTCGCGCTGTAAGCCTTTGCTTACTGTGTCGTAAGTGTTCGTTATTTTTACACTTCGGCAGAAGGCGATTGCGATCAATGCTAAGCGGTAACTTGCTGATTTATATAAATATTTTTCAATTGTTATGTCTTTATGTCAGTGTATACCTGCGCCTGAGCCTGATTGCTCCGCTGCGGAAACTCTCTAATATCAGGGCTGTGTCGACGGACAGACACGCCCTTCACGGAAGAGGGGAACGGACATCGCAGGAGGCGATTCATCAGGACGATGAAAAGGAACACAGGGAATAGGGAAAAAATGTGGGCGGGTCATACCGCCCCTTTTTTCGTCTGCAGAAAAGTAAAACCTGCAAAAGCAAAAAGGCCCACAAGGGGCCTTTCAGTCGAGCGCGGGGTAGATCAGCGTTCGAGGTGTTTGATCTTGCCTTCGACACCATCCCACTCTTCGGCATCCGGCAGCGATTCTTTTTTCTCGGTGATGTTCGGCCAGATATCCGCCAGCTCGGCATTGAGCTCGATGAAGTTCTCCATGCCAGCCGGGATTTCATCTTCCGAGAAGATCGCCACAGCCGGGCATTCTGGTTCACACAGCGCGCAGTCGATGCACTCATCCGGGTGAATCACCAGGAAGTTCGGGCCTTCGTAAAAGCAGTCCACCGGACAGACTTCTACGCAGTCGGTGTACTTGCACTTGATGCAGTTGTCGGTGACGACGAAGGTCATTTCTAATTTTCTCCTCAGGCGGCGGCAGCGTTGCCCCTTCACGGTTGGGGTCGCCAGGTTCGGGAGCGATACCTGCTGACCAGGCTATGAGCCAGCAGCATCCCGAACCGCGCGAGATTCTAACAGCTTGAAGCGATTTGCGTTATATCCGCTTCTTCAGTGCTTATATCCGGTTCTTCAGTGCATAGAGCATTTCCAGCGCACGCCGTGGTGTCATGTCGTCCAGATCCACTTTCGCCAATTCGTCGAGTACCGGATGTGGCAGCGAGGCGAACATGTCGCTTTGCTGCGGTGTCGACGGCTTGCCCTTGGCTGCCGATTTCGGCGCTTCGTGGGGCAGGGCGGTGTCTTCCAGACGGCTCAGATGCTCGCGCGCGCGCAAGATCACTTCGCTCGGCACACCCGCCAGTTGTGCGACTGCCAAGCCATAGCTCTGACTGGCAGGCCCAGGCAGAACATGGTGCAGGAACACGATTCGTTCGTTGTGCTCGGTGGCATTGAGATGCACGTTAGCTACCAGAGGTTCGGCTTCCGGTAGCACGGTCAGTTCAAAATAGTGCGTAGCAAACAGGGTGTAGGCGCGCAGATGAGCCAAGCGCTCGGCCGCCGCCCACGCCAGCGACAGACCGTCGAAGGTGCTGGTACCGCGCCCGACTTCGTCCATCAGCACCAGACTGCGCTCGGTGGCGTTATGCAGGATGTTGGCGGTTTCGCTCATCTCGACCATGAAGGTCGAGCGACCACCGGCCAGATCATCGCTTGAGCCGATACGGGTGAAGATGCGGTCGACCAGCGACAACTCGCAACTGGCGGCCGGCACGAAACTGCCGATATGCGCGAGCAACACGATCAACGCGGTTTGCCGCATGTAAGTGGATTTACCGCCCATGTTCGGGCCGGTGATCACCAGCATGCGCGTATTGTCGTCCAGGCTCAGGTCGTTGGCCACGAACGGCGTGGTCAGCACCTGCTCGACCACCGGGTGACGACCCTGGGTGATGCGCATGCACGGCTCGCTGACGAAACGCGGGCAGTTAAGGTCGAGGTTCAAGGCACGCTCGGCGAGGTTGCTCAGCACATCCAGCTCGGCCAATGCGCCGGCGGTGTCCTGCAGCGGTGGCAGCTGGCTGATCAAGTCTTCGAGCAGCGCTTCGTAAAGCATCTTTTCCCGAGCCAGCGCGCGACTCTTGGCCGAGAGCGCCTTGTCTTCGAATTCTTTCAGCTCGGGCGTGATGAAACGCTCGGCGCCTTTGAGCGTCTGCCGGCGGATGTAGTCAGCGGGCGCCGATTCAGCCTGCTTGCTCGGCAGCTCGATGAAGTAGCCGTGGATACGGTTGTAGCCGACTTTCAGATTGGCCAGACCAGTACGGGCCTTCTCCCGGGCTTCCAGATCGATGAGGAACTGGCCGGCGTTTTCGCTCAGCGATTGCAGTTCATCGAGTTCGCTGTCGTAACCGGTTTTCAGCACGCCGCCGTCACGGATCACCGCAGGCGGGTTATCGATGATGGCTTTGGCCAGCAGCGCCGCCAGTTCTGGATAGGTGCTGGTGGTGGCCGCCAGATGCTGCAGGTGCGGCGCTTCCAGCTCGGTCATCGCCACTTGCAGTTCGGGCAGTGCGCCGAGAGCGTCACGCAGACGCGCAAGGTCACGTGGTCGCGCATTGCGCAGGCCTATTCGCGCCAGGATCCGCTCGATGTCGCCGATTTCCTTGAGCTGCGGTTGCAGCTTTTCAAAACGGTAGCCGTCGAGCAGGCAGCGGATCGACGTCTGGCGGGCGAGCAGCACTGTGAGATCGCGCAACGGCCGGTTCAGCCAACGAGTCAGCAAGCGGCTGCCCATGGCGGTCTGGCAGCGATCGACCACCGATTGCAGCGTGTTGTCGCGGCCACCGGCCAGATTGGTGTCGAGTTCCAGATTGCGCCGGCTGGCGCCGTCGAGCACCACGGTGTCATCGAGACGTTCGTGACGCAGGCTACGCAAATGGGGCAGGGCAGTGCGCTGGGTTTCCTTGGCGTACGCCAACAGGCAGCCGGCAGCGCCAATGGCCAGGGTCAGGTTTTCGCAGCCAAAGCCTTTCAGGTCTTGGGTGGAAAACTGCTGGCAGAGACTTTTCAGCGCCGAGTCACGCTCGAAATCCCACGGCGCGCGACGGCGTACGCCACGGCGTTTTTCCGCCGGCAGGTCTTTTGGCCAGTCATCCGGAATCAACAGTTCCACCGGGTTGACACGCTCCAGTTCCGCCAGCAGGTTTTCCCAGCCTTTGATCTCAAGCACGGTGAAGTTGCCGCTGGTGATATCCAGCACCGCCAGACCGAACAGACGCTCATCGCCCAATACAGCTGCGATCAGGTTATCGCGGCGTTCATCCAGCAGCGCCTCGTCGCTGACTGTCCCCGGCGTGATGATCCGTACGACCTGGCGCTCCACCGGGCCTTTGCTGGTGGCCGGGTCGCCGACCTGCTCGCAAATCACCACCGACTCGCCGAGCTTGACCAGTTTCGCCAGGTAACCTTCCGCCGCGTGGTAAGGAATCCCACACATCGGAATCGCCTGACCCGCCGACTGCCCGCGCGCGGTCAGGGTGATGTCCAGCAACTTGGCGGCTTTCTTCGCATCTTCGTAGAAGATTTCGTAGAAATCGCCCATGCGATAGAACATCAGCTGGTCCGGGTGCTGATTCTTCAGGCGCCAGTATTGCTGCATCATCGGAGTGTGGGAGGACAGGTCGGAGACGGCTTTATTCATCGGATTGTCGGGCAACTCGTTAAAAGATGTAGGGCAAAGCGCGGGCAGTGGCCGGGCTTTTCCGCGATGAGCGCAAGGTTACCATGGCCAGTCTGCCCGACGCAGGCACTGCGGTCGGGTGAGCCTTTGCTTGTAGAGAAAAGTTGATCTATGCACGATTTATGCAAATCAGCATTTGTCATCGGGAAAAACTTCAAGCACTATGCGCGTTATGCAAAAACGCAACGTTTCCTCCGTCTTAAGAGCACTGCTCGACCAGCACGGGATCTCCCCCACGGAGCTCCACCGTCGCACCGGCGTGCCTCAATCAACGCTCTCGCGGATTCTCAGCGGGAAGATTGTCGATCCTTCGGATAAACACATTTCGAAGATCGCCGAGTATTTCAACGTCAGCACAGATCAGTTGCGCGGGCGCGCGGACGTCGCGCCAACGACCGGCGGCACTCGCGCTGACGTGCATGCGGAACTCAAGGACATAAGCCTGTGGGACGACGACACGCCCGTCGATGACGACGAGGTGTCGGTGCCCTTTCTACGCGAGGTTGAATTGGCTGCTGGATCAGGAAGATTCGTCATCGAAGAGAGCGAGCGCTCTAGCCTGCGCTTCGGCAAGCGCAGCCTGCGCCACAACGGCGTGCAATTCGACCAGGCCAAATGCGTGACGGTGCGCGGCAACAGCATGTTGCCTGTTCTTCGCGATGGCGCCACCGTCGGCGTCAACGCCGGCAAGTGCGGCATCGGCGACATCATCGATGGCGATCTGTATGCGATCAATCACAACGGCCAGCTGCGCGTGAAACAACTCTATCGCCTGCCCACCGGCATCCGTCTGCGCAGCTTCAATCGCGACGAGCATCCGGACGAGGACTACAGCTTCCAGGAAATCCAGGAAGAGCAGATCGTCATCCTCGGTCACGTCTTCTGGTGGGGCATGTACGCCCGCTAGCCCCTTTCGATTCAACTGAAACCTGCCCCTCGGCAGGTTTTTTTTCGCCTGCACAAATCTCCCCACCCCTTGGCCCGCTTGGGTTTCATGCATACGCGCAAATTTAATGCATAAATAAATGCATTTGCGCATTGACTGTGTATGCATCCATGCATATTCTTGCCACCAAGCCGCTCGACAAAGCGGCTGGCAAGACAAGCTCTTTAGTTTCACAAGAACAGGCAGCGATGAACCGGCCTCAACGGTTCAGAGGGTTGGCAACTGACCCGGGTGTGCAGCGTAAAGCACCAGAAGCAGTTATCCGGCGGGCAGGGACCGCGGTCGGAAAAACAATCTGAATGGACTCGTACCGCGCCAGTAGCGCCGAAAAGTCAGCTTCCTTCTCGAACACAGGATTGGAAGGAAGGCGAAGGAGCGCATTACTGAAAAGCCCGGTGTACAAGCGCCGGGCTTTTTGGAATGCCTGCCTCAAGAGAAACCGTTTGAACCAACCCATCACTCATCAATCACCCACGGAGGCGTGACATGACAAACGAGCAACAAGCGTTGGCGGACATGCCGATCTGGCTGGTCATCCTCCTCGCTGTCGTCGGCGGGGTGTCCGGCGAAATGTGGCGCGCCGACAAGGAGGGCGCACGCGGCTGGTCGCTGGTGCGGCGTCTGGCTCTGCGTTCCGGCGCCTGCATGATCTGCGGGGTGTCGGCAATCATGCTGCTGTACGCCGCTGGCATGTCGATCTGGGCCGCTGGTGCTTTTGGCTGCTTGACGGCGATGGCCGGCGCTGATGTCGCTATAGGTCTTTACGAACGCTGGGCGGCCAAGCGCATCGGCGTCTGTGAAGTGCCGCCGCGCGACCAGCCTTAACCCTGAATATTTTTCCGTGCCGCCATGTCGGCGGCAGGGCTGCACGTGGACGAATGAAAAGGAGGTCATGTATGCCCACACCGATCCAGCAGCCGTCGCAACTGTTCACAACCATCGCGACGACACTGCGCAACACCGCCGGTCTCAACCTCAATGTCGGTAGTCACGCTGATTTCACAGCGGCGGGCGCTCAAGCCTGGGTACTGATCGACTTTGCCCGAAATGCGTCCGGCGTGCGTGGCGCTGATGGGCGTATCGCTCATGTCATGACGTTGTCACTGCAAGTTATCCCGGCGCTTTCTGCGACCGCTTTTGCAGCGTGCGATCTGATCGCCGTGCTGAAAAACCTGATCACCGACAACCGCTGGGGATTGCCCGGCGATCAATGCGATCTGCCCCTGAATATCGATGGCTTGCCATCGTTGCTTATCAGTGCTGATCAGCAATACAAAGCCTGGACCCTGACCTTCGAGCAGACGCTCTACCTCGGCTCGACCCTGCTCGACGATCCACTGGGCATGCCGAAATTCGCTCGCACCTGGGAAGTCAGCAACATCGACGATCCAGACCAGTACACCGCGCTGGAGGGCTGACCGATGTTCGATGCATTACTGCGTATGCAGCTTGGCCCGATCATTGAGCGTCTGGCGGAAATGGAAGCGGAAATCGAAGACTTGCACCGCCGCGCCGAGAGTTTCTGTCGCATTGGCATCTGCCAGTCAATTGATGCGGCGAGCAATACATGCCAGGTCAGCCATGGTGGATTGCTCACCCCGGCGATCAAGTTCTTCAACCCTAGCGCCGGTGCGCAAAGCGAATCGCGCATCCCCACGGTGGGCGAGCAGTGCCTGCTGTTCAACTATGGCAGCGGTGAAAGCGGTGCGCAGACTGTGGCGTTGTTCGGCTTGAACAGTGACCGTTTCCCCCCGGCCTCGACTGTGCCGACGCTGACCCGTCGGGTACATCAGGACGGCAGCGAAAGCGGTTACGACGACGCCAGCCACGCCTTGCACTGGCTCAACGGACCCGCGCAATTCAACGGGTCTCGCGAGTCGCTCGAACTGAGCATCGGCCCTGCACGTCTGGCCATGACGCCACAACTGATCACCCTGCAACTGGGCGCCGTCGGCCTGAGCATCGACGCCTCGGGCGTGCACTTCAGCGGCCCCTTGGTCGATCACCAGGGCCGCGTCATCAGCCCCTGATTCAAGAGCCTCCCATGATCGGAATCGATAGAGACAGCGGGGCTACGGTCGACGACTGGCTGCAATTCGTGCAGCGCGCGACCCGAGCCCTGACCACACCGCTGGGCACCCGGCAGAAACGACCTTTGTACGGTTCGCTGATTCCCACTCTCCTCGGGCAGAACCTCGGTGACGACATTCTGCTTCTGGCACAGAGCCACGCCGCCCAGGCGTTCTACAACTCGCAAAACGGCATCGACGATTTTCAGCCGCAAGTGATTGTCGCCAGCCGTCACGGCGACGGCCTGCTGCTGCGCTTCGCCGGCACCTGGAAAAACCGCCAACAAACCTTCGAGGTGCTGACATGAGCATGCTGATACCTGGCCAGAATCAGCTGGCCGAACCCGCGCTGATCACGGTCGAAGCGTTCGAAGACTTGCTCGCCGAGTTCAAGACTTTCGTCATCGAATACGTGGGGGCTCGCTCGCCGGCCAGCGCCGTGAAACTCAAGGCGAGTCTGGAAAACGAAAGCGAATTGCTGACCCTCGCGCTGGAAGCGTTCTGCGTGCGTCTGCAAACCCATGAGCGTAAATACAATGCACGCATCAAGCAGATGCTGGCGTGGTGGGCGACCGGCAGCAATCTCGATGCGCGGCTGGCGGACATGGGCCTTGAGCGGCAATTGCTCGATCCCGGCGACCCGGCGGCATTCCCGTCGGTGCCGGCGATTTATGAAAGTGATGACGACGCTCGGCTGCGTTATTACCTCGCGCCCCATGCACCGGCGGCGGGTTCGCGGATGCAGTATCGCCGCGAGGTGTTCACCCTCGGCGAGCGGCCAACAGTTCAGGTCGAATCCACCGACGCCGGTGTAGTGAATGTGACCTACACCTTCAATCCGGACGGCCACGCCGCGCAGCTCAAGGATGGCAACGGGCGGCGCACTGCGCCGGGCGAAGTGCAAGTCACCGTGCTTTCTCGAGACGGCGATGGTACGCCTTCCGAAGCATTGCTCGACGGCGTCCGTCAGCACTTTGCTCGTCCCGACGTGCGCCCGGAAACCGACCTTGTCACCGTCAAAGCGGCCGAGATCCAGCGCTACAAAATCCGCGTCGTCGCAAAGATCAATTCCGGTCCCGATTCGGGCCTGACCAAGGTCGCGGCGCAAGCACAATTGCAAGCGTATGCCGACAGTTGCCATCGCCTCGAAGGCCGGGTCGATCCGAGCTGGATCGACTACACGTTGCACAGCGCCGGCGCCGTGCAACTGCAGATTCTCGAACCGCTGACGCCGATCGTCACCACCGCGTTTCAGGCGCCGTATTGCACAGCGGTCGAAGTCGAGGTGCTGACGCTATGAGTGAAAAAACTCGGCGCCCGACCTTACTGCCAGCCAACAGCTCGGCACTTGAGCGCGGACTGGATCTGGGCTTCGGCGCCTTGCTTGATCGCATCGCACCGCCGTTCCCGGAATTGATGAACCCCAGCGAAACGCCAGTGGCTTTCCTGCCTTATCTGGCTGCCGATCGTGGAGTCGCCGAATGGAGCACTGATGCGCCGGTGGCGGAGAAGCGCCTCACCGTCGAACTGGCCTGGCCCACCGCCCGCCAGGCCGGCACTCGCAAGGCCCTGGAAAACGCCGCCAAGGGTCTGCAATTAAGACCCGAGATACGCGCCTGGTACGAACAGACACCGCCCGGCGTGCCGTACAGCTTTTCTGTGCGTGCCTTCAGCGAACAACCCTATAGCGAAGAAATCGATGCACGTCTCGACCGACGCCTGGCGGATGCCAAGAGCGAACGCGATGTGCTGACGGTCTCCGTTGGCTTGAGCGCGTTCGGCAGTCACGTCATCGGCGCCGCGACGTTCTGCGGCGAACTGACCACGGTTTATCCGGTGTTCATCGAAGGTCTTGAAACCTCTGGCGAGGCGTTCATGGCTGCCGGCATGTACACCGTCGAAACATCCACTATTTATCCTCAGGGGGCCTGAATGGCTGACTATTACACCCTGCTCACCAACGCAGGGATTGCCTACGAAACGGCGTGTAAAGCCGCGGGCACGCCGATCAAGTTGACGCAGATATCCGTCGGCGACGGCGGCGGCACGGTCTACAACCCGGCCGCGACCGCCACTGCGCTGAAACGCGAAGTCTGGCGCGGGCCGCTCAATGCGCTGTTCCAGGACGAGAAAAACCCGAGCTGGCTGCTCGCCGAAGTGACTATTCCGCCGGATGTTGGCGGCTGGTATGTGCGCGAAGCAGGGCTGTGGACCGACACCGGCATTCTCTACGCCATCGTCAAATACCCGGAGTCGTTTAAACCGGTGCTGGCGACGTCGGGATCGGGCAAAGAGTTTTACATTCGCTCGATTTTCGAAACGAGCAATGCGTCTCTGGTGACGTTGTTGATTGATGACTCCGTGGTCAAGGCTACTCGTGCCTGGGTCATGAGTTATCTGGCCGAAGAACTCGGCAAGCTCGATGGCAAACAATCGGTGCGCGCCGCAGCGACTGGCAATGTCGTACTGAACAGCGCACAGCAGATTGATGGTATTGCCGTAATTGCCGGCGATCGTGTGCTGCTGCCGAGCCAGACGCTGGCCAAGGACAACGGCCTGTGGATTGTTGCCAATGGCGACTGGGTGCGGGCCACCGATGCCAACACCAGCGCCAAGGTCACCCCGGGTCTGACGGTCATGGTGGAGGAGGGCACGGCGAACGGTGATTCGCTGTGGCACCTGACCACCAATGCGCCGATCACCCTCGGCACCACCGCGCTGCAATTCAAGATGCTCGCCGGGCGAACCGGGATTGCTGCCGGGACTTACAAGAGTCTGACCGTTGATGAATACGGTCGGGCGACAGCAGGTGCGAATCCGCAAACGTTGGCTGGGTTCGGCATCACCGACGCCCTCGGGATCAATAGCACAGCGGTTGCCGCTCGCAAGCTTGAAACGGCGCGCAGCATTGCCATTTCCGGCGCGGCTAGCGGTAGCACTTCGTTTGACGGCTCGGCAAACGCCAACATTTCACTAGCGTTGGCCGACTCGGGCGTTTCTGCCGGCACTTACACAAAAATTGCCGTTAATGCCAAAGGGTTGGCTACCAGCGGCGGGAACCTGATCGCATCGGATGTCCCCGCTCTGGACTGGAGCAAGATCACTTCAGGCAAACCCAATTCGTTGTCGGGATACGGAATCACCGACAGCTACACGCAGGCGCAGACCAACAGCGTAGTCAGCACCGCTTTTGCGAACTTTTCTGCGACGACTCTGAGGGTGCCCGCGCTCGTCAATGGTTTTGCCGACGGCAATGCAACTCGATACTGGAAAGCCAACGGCAATGTCTACGTAAGCATCGACGCTACACGTTGGGTCAGTAACGGTATCGATCCATTGGTCATGTTTACCCTTCCGCCTGGATTTCGGCCTATCACCAGAATGTGTGGAACGGGAGACTGGGCGACCAACAGTCCCCTCGCATTTGGGTGGCTGTCGTGGCGAGCGGAAGTCACAGGCGAGGTCGTTCTGGATTATGCGATGGGCTCCACTGCAGGCGCGGGTGGCTTCGCCTGTCAATTCAGTTTCTGCGTTCAAGCGGTTTAAGGAGGCAATATGATTTTTGTGATCGATCAGGATGGCAAGTTTCTGTATGCCGCCGACGCTCCGGAGGGGGCGATGAACTGGACTCGCGCGCAATTGCCTCAACCGTGCTGGAATCCCCGCTTCAAAGGGACGCGTATTCCCGATACCGGCGAATGGAATGGCGAATGGGAGCATGACGGCGAGCCCATGCCCACCCTCGCGGACTTGTGCGCAAGGATTGATGAGTACGCTGATCAAGCGCGGCAGGCTGTTTCAGGCGATCCATTGCGCGCAGTTGAATACGAGCGAGCTGCTGCCGAGGCGCTAGCCTTCAAAAATAATGGCTATCCGGCCGACGCGGTGCCGCGCAGCGTTGCTGCCTGGGCAATCATGGGGCGCACGGCTCAGGACGCTGCCGATGACATCCTGACCGAAGCCGCCCAATATGCAGAACGGCTTTACCTTATCCGAGAGCGGCGCCTGGAGGCGAAAGAGTCGATCAGGCACAAGCTTGCAGCGGGTGCAGCCGATGAGGCCAGGCAGATCGCTGACGAGGTGATCTCAAATATTCAGTCGGCCGTTGGCAGCCCGCGTTTTTCGGCAGATCACCGAGTTGACCCCATCCAGGCTGTTACCTCGATTCAATGAGCGTCCCGAGTCAGGGCAACGTTTTCCCGACACCAGCTGTTCAACACCCGCCAAAGCCCCTCCCTCCCGAGGGGCTTTCCCGTTTATGGAGAAACGAAAAATGGCAACCCGCCAAACCTACACCGTGCTCGTTCCATTCCCCACCGGCGGTGGGCACTGGTCGAGCGTTGGTCAAGAACTCGATCTGCTCGATGTCGAGGCCAGTGCCTTGCACTTTGCCGGTCGACTTGAGCCGAAAACCCCTATCACCCAGGCCAAAAAGGCCGCTGCCAAGAAGGCTGACTGAACATGGCTGAGGTTCTGAACTTCGAGCACAACGGCATTACCGTCAATGCCACCGAATCCCCCGAGGCCATGGGTGGCCTGGGTGACAACGTTATCGGTCTGGTCGGCACTGCGCCGAACGCCGATCCGCTGATTCCGCGAAACGCACCGTTTCGCATCAACAGTTTCACCACCCACGCGCTGCTCGATCCGACCGGATCGGAAGAGGGCACGCTGTATCACGCCGTTTACCAGATCCTCAAAGTGGTGAAAGTGCCGGTTTACGTGGTCATCGTCGAAGCAGGCGCGACCCCGGCCGATACGGTCAACGCGGTGATCGGCGGTGTCGAGCCGGCCACTGGCCGCAAGCTCGGTCTGGCGGCACTGGGCAGTGTCCCGGAAGACCTGACCATCATCGGCGCGCCGGGCTTCACCGGCAGCAAAGCGGTGGCCGGTGAGTTCGCCTCGTTCGGCAAGCGCATCAAGGCCCGCGTGGTGCTGGACGGCAAGGATGTGTCGGTGGCCGATCAGGTGCTGTACAGCCAGGAACTCGGCGGCGCCGAACTCGGTTTCGACCGTTGCCTGGTGGTGCACAACATGCCCGCCGTGTATTCGAAAGCGGCGAAGAAAAACGTCTTCCTGTCGCCGTCCAGTCTGGCGATTGCCGCGCTGGCCAAGGTCAAGCAGTGGGAGAGCCCGGGCAACCAGGTGACCTTCGCCGAAGATGTTTCGCGGGTCGTCGAGTACAACATCCTCGACACGTCCACCGAAGGCGATCTGCTCAACCGTTACGGCGTCAGCTACTACGCCCGCACCGTGCTTGGCGGCTTCTCGCTGCTGGGCAACCGCTCGATCACCGGCAAGTTCATCAGCTACGTCGGCCTCGAAGATGCGATCAGCCGCAAGCTGGTCAAGGCCGGCCAGAAAGCCATGGCCAAGAACCTCACCAAATCCTTCATGGATCAGGAGGTCAAGCGCATCAACGACTGGCTGCAGACCCTGGTCGCCGACGAAACCATTCCCGGCGGCAGCGTGTATCTGCACCCGGAACTCAACAGCGTCGAGAAGTACAAGAACGGCACCTGGTACGTGGTCATCGACTACGGCCGCTACGCGCCGAACGAACACATGGTGTATCAACTCAACGCCCGCGATGAAATCATCGAGCAGTTCCTGGAGGACGTTCTCTAATGTTTACCAACCGCGTAAGACAGGCCATCGCGGCCACCCTGCAAGGCCTGCCGTTGTCGGCGACCGTTGAGGAATTCACCCCGCCGAAAATCGAATTCGACATGGAAGAGATGCGCGGCGGGCGCTTCATCGTCGAAGAAATGGCCAAGGGCGGCAAAGCGCTCGGCGCCAAGCTGACCCTGCAAGGCCTCGGTGCCGAAGTACTGCTGGCGCTGGGCGTGAAGCTCGGCGACGACATTCTGCTGAACGTGCGTGAAGCCGGTCAGGATCAGGATGGCAACACCTGGTTCACCTACCACACCGTCGGCGGCCAGTTGAAATCCCTTGAGGAAACCGCAGTGAAAATGGGCGAGAAGCCCAAGACCAATCTGGAACTGTCCTGCCGCACCTACAACCGCCTGGAAAACGGCGTGCCGGTGATCGACATCGACGTGCGCACGCAAAAGTTCGTGCTCAACGGCGTCGACATCCTTGGTGATGCACGGCGCGCGGTGTTGATGCCGTAAACCTCGGTTTACCGGCAAATCACAAAACCCTGTGGGAGCGAGCCTGCTCGCGAAAGCGGTCATTCAGTTATATCAATTTCGAATGTGCCAAAGCCTTCGCGAGCAGGCTCGCTCCCACAGTGGATCTAAACGAATCACCAAGGAATTCATACATGCCGTGGATGCCACCCCAACACGAACTGCTGTCGCCGATCACCGGCGACGATGGCTCGCAGATCGAATCGATCCAGCTCAAACCGCTGCTCTACGCCGCACAGAAAGAAGCGCTGGAACGCGCCGGCGATGACGAAGACGATCAGTTCTTCGAGCTGGCGCTGCTCGCCACCGGCCTGTCGGTCAAGGAACTCGATCAGCTCAAACGTCCGGACTACGTGAGCATCGCCCAGTACGTCCATGAGATGTCGACCCGGCCGAGTTCATACTTTCTCGAACAGATGGAAGACGGGAAAACGTCTGTCGATCCAGACAAGATTCAACTGTTGCAACCGCTCGCCGTCACCGGCCGCACCGTCGACTCGCTGAGCCTGGAAATGCCCGTGCTGCGCGCCACCAAAGTGATGAAGAAACTGAAAACGGCCAAGGAACGCGCCGAATTCATCACCGCCCACTGCACCGGCCTGATGATGCCCGATCTGGCCCAGCTCACCGTCCCGGACTGGACGCAATTGCAGGTGCGCATCGACGATTTTTTAAACCAGCCGGCGGCCTACTTTCGGAACGCGACATCGAAGTAATCCTCGATATCGTCCCGCTCATTTACCCGGTAAGTGAGGCGGAGATTCTGGAATGGGACGCCGAAAAGGCGTTGCGCCGCTACGACATAGCGATCACTCGCCTTGGCGTGAAACAGGAGTAGAGCGGCATGGCAGAGAGCAAATATGCGCTCACGTACGCCGGTGAGAGCGGCAATGCAACGGACGGATTTTCGTTGCCCGACAACCTCGGCAAACCGCTGCAGGATTTGAATGTGACGCTAGCGTTGGCAAGCGTGGATATTCGTTTGCTGACCCAGGAACAGATCAAGCTGCGGGAGCTACTGGTCAGTCAGCAGTTGTTGTTCAAGGTTGGCGCCGCCGCCCCCGCCACGAGCGAACCAAAGTCAAAACTCAACGCCGGGATCGAGCAGCGTCCGCCGCCGAAGCTGATGCAGCCGGCGATGGCCAACGAGACTGCGCTGGTTGAACTCAATCAGTTGCTCAAGATCAGCAACGACCAACTGCAAACGCATTCACAACGCACTCTGGAACTCGCCAGCGAGAAACAGGTGGCGGCCAGTGGTGCAACCAACGCTGACCTGTTGCAAGTTCAAGTCGCCGCAGCACGATCCGGTATTGCCGATGGCGCCAGGGGTGAGCAACGGGCGAACGAGCTGAAGTGGTTCTCCCGTGATGCCGCGATCAACGCAGCGGCGTTCAGGATGGACGTCAAAACGGCTGGCGAGATGTTGGCGGCCTGGCGTTCATCGCTGAAGCTGGATCGCTATCAGAGCCAGGATCTGGCCGATGCAACGAGCTATCTCGGCAACAGTGGCCTGGATGCCAAGGCCGCCGACATCGGTTCGGTCGTGCAACGTTCCGGCGAGGCTGCAATTACTGCCGGTATGACTCCGGAACAAGCGGCCGCGTTTGCGGCGGCACTGCTCAACAGTGGCGCAGACAAGGAGGGCGCCAGCGCCGCGTTGAAGGGTGTTACTTCGCTGCTGGCGAAGGGCGCAGATGCATCGACGGAGCAACGTACGGCTCTGAGCCAGTTAGGGTTGAATCCCGAATCGTTGGCAGGAGAGATGCGCAAGGACGCTCCCGCTGCCATCAACTCGGTGCTTGCTGCACTCAATAAACAACCGCTGCAAGAACGGGCAACACTGACGAAGACGCTGTTTGGCGAAAACGACGTCAGAGTTCTTGAACTGCTGAAGAAACCAGAGGATGTAAAAAACGCATTCTCCCAAGTGGCCGACAAGCGCCAATACGCGACATCGGAACTGGGCGCCGATTCGGGGGCAGCCGCGAAATCCGCCGAAGTATTTGGCAATACGTCGCAAGGGCGCTGGAATGCGCTCGATGCGAGTCTGACCCGGATGACCACCGCATTCGGCACGGCATTGGCGCCGTTGGCCGATGGTGCCGCAGTGGTGCTCACCGCGCTGGCCAATGGCGTGAGTACTGCGGCGCAGGCTTTCCCGGCGCTTACTGCAGGATTGGTTCTGCTTGGTGCCGCTGCTCTTCCTTTTGTTGGCGGGGCGCTGAAAACCGGCGTTGCGTCAGTCATCGACATCGTTTCCGTGAAGCTGTTACGTCTGGCGACGACGCGATTGCCCCCCGATATTGCTGATGCCATCGTCGGTGACGATGTCTCTGATGGCGGGCGGAAAAACAAACGAGCGGGTCGTCGACCGGGTCGACGCACGCCGGCCAGAACATCGGCGCGCACGACAGTTCCACGCGCCAGTGGGAGCACTCGTTTGGGTGGGCTCACGGCCAAGGTCGCGCCTCTGTTTGATGACATCAAAACGGGCTTCAAACTGTTCGCCGATGGCCTGGGCAACAGCGAGATGGCATCGCGACTCAAAGGGCCCGTTGCCAAGCTTATGCCCCTGGTCGAAAGCGTTGGCGCCAAGGTCATGCCCAAAATCGCCCAAGCGTTGCCAGCGGTAAAACTGGGAGCGCCGCTGGCCATCGCGCACGCGGCCTATACCGGACTGAAAGGTTGGCGCGAAGGCGATGACCAAGCGGTCAAAGGTGCCGCCGGCGAGCTGGCCGGCACTGCCATTGGCGCCACGATCGGTACCTTCATTGCGCCCGGTATTGGGACATTCCTCGGTGGGACTCTGGGCGGAATGCTCGGTTCTTACGTCGGTGAACAATGGGGCAAGCCTGCCGAGGACAAACTCGCGCCTCCCGCGCAAGTGGCCAAGGACCTGAGCAACGCTCAGACGCAAAACCAGCAGATCACCTATGCGCCGTCGATTCAGATCAGCGGCAGCGAAATCGCCAGCTCGGAAAAAGTCGGCGCGGTGATCTCTCAAGTGATGCAAAACCATTTCAGTACTCAGTTCATGTCGACAATGAGTACCAACCCCCTCGCCACCCGCCGCGACGCGGCCCTGACCGATGGAGTCGCCTGATGAAACAACAAATGGCACTGGGCAATTTCATCTTCGGCCTGTCGCGCAACTTTGCGTACCACCAGTTGCTGCGCAAGTCTGACGGCGGCTGGACCGAGATACAGATCCTCACCAGCAAACCCAAGTCCAGCCAGACCGGACAGAAACCGGAAACCCTGACCATTACCGGCAAGTCGATGTACGCCATAGCCATGGATCGGCTCGATGAATTGCGAGCTTTGCAGGCGCTGCGTATCCCGCTGCCGTTGATCGACGGGATTGGTCGAAACTGGGGCCTGTGGCGGATCAGTAGCGTGCAGGAAACCCAGACCCAGATCATCGATGACGGTACGGCGATGGTAGTCGATTGGGTCATCGAACTGGCGGAGTTCAACAATGCGTAAAGCACGAAGTGTGGCCGGTGATTCGGTGAATCTGCTGCTCTACCGCGAAACCGGTCGCAGTGATGACGCTGCCGAAGAAGCGCTGTGGAAGCTCAACCCGACCCTGGCCGAACACGGGCCGATTCTGCCTGCTGGTGTCTGGGTCGTGCTGCCGGAACTGGATGTGAAACCCGCCGTGATCAAGGCGGCGACGGCCTGGGATTAAGGAGGTTGCATGGCACTGGGATTCACGCCGGCAGTAAATATCTACGGGGCCAACGCGGCCCTGCTCAATCAGCGCCTGATCAGTTGGGAGCACATCGACGCCGCCGGTTTCGAGTCCGATCAACTGACGTTGACTATCGATCTGGAGGGGATTGAGGGGTTGCCGAATCTGGGCGGCAAGATTGGCCTGCAAGTCGGTTATCGAGAAACCGCAATGGTCGATAAAGGCCTGTTCAAAGTGACGCGTCTGACGCCGACACTGTTTCCGTTTCGCCTCACCCTGGTGGCCACTGCGGCGCCATTCAGCAAGGATGATGAAACCGGCTTCAAGCAGCGCCGCACCGCCAGTCATGGGCCAACGACGTTGGGTGGATTATTTCGCAAGCTGGTGGAGCTGCACGGATTTTCGCCACGGGTCGCGCCGGAGATTTCGTTGATACGCATCGAGCACATCGACCAGTCCAACGAGACCGACATGGGGTTTGTCACGCGTCTGGCGAAAAAATACAACGTCGTCGCCAAGCCTTACGGCGATGTTTATGTGCTGGCGCGGCCCGGGCAGACCAAGTCGTTGTCGGGGCAGATTCTGCCGGACGTGACGCTGTCGGTTACCCACAACAATCGCCCCGGCGATCACGCATTCATCAGCGCCACGCTGGAAGAATCAGCCCGCGAGCAGGCCAAGGGCTGCAAGACCTGTTTCTGGGATGCGGCGGCCGGGGTGTTGCGTTGGGTCGAGACGGGCGTAGCGCCGTTCAAGACGCTGCGCCAGAAGCAGCCCAGCGAAGCGGATGCCATCGCAGTTGGCGAGGGCGAAGTACGCAAGATGTTGCGCCAGAAGTACAAAGTGAAAATCACCTGCCCGGGCGATCCGCGCCTGGCGGCCGAAGGGCTGGTATTGCTCGATGAGAGCTGGCCGGACTTCATGCGCGGACGCTGGTCGATCGACAAGGTCACCGCCAGCGGCAGTCGCGAGAACAGCTATCGCTGCCTGATTGATGCGTCGTGCCTGGATCCCAAGGCCGATTCCAAAGACTGGTTCACCTCAATTTCACAGCGGTGAAGATCCCTGTGGGAGCGAGCTTGCTCGCGAATGCATTCTGTCATTCAAAACACGATTCGACTGATACACCGCTTTCGCGAGCAAGCTCGCTCCCACAGGTGTTTGCAGTGATCTGCAGACCGCATTTGACTCAACTCTGGAACACCCCATGAAGATCACCCCGATCCTCACGCAACTGCGTGGGCAATGCCCTGGGCTTGCCAATCATATTTCGGTGGGTGTCGATCTGGCGTTGCTGCAAAGCAACACCGATCTACCGACACCCTCAGCTCACGTACTGCCGCTGGCCGATCTGGCCAGTCCTGGCAGTGCACAAAACCTCACCACCCAACCGATCCGCGACCGCTTCGAAATCGTCCTGGTGCTTGACTCCACCGACGCTACAAAAGCGCTGGATGGGTTGCACGACCTGCGCGCTGAACTGTGGCGCGCGCTGGTGGGATTCAAGCCCGATGCCGACTACAGCGCCATCGTCTACGACGGCGGCGAGATGGTCTCGATCAACAGCAGCCGCGCCTTCTATCGGCTGCGCTTTTATGCCGAGTTCCAGCTCGGCCGCAATCTGCCAAGTCAGCCTGCGGAGAGTTGGCATGAGCGCGAACTGGACGCTTTGTCGTCCTTTACCGGGATGACGGTGCGGGCCGATGCGATCGATCCGGCTGACCCCAACCTGCAACGCCCGGGCCCGGATGGCCGGGTGGAAATAACTTTCTCTGGAGACGTAACCCCATGAGCAACCGCATCACCGTAGTGCCGGCCGCTGGCCGTGTCGTACCTGACCCGGAGGCGGGCGACCTGTTGCCGGCTGCCGGCCGTGACGTGCTGGACAGCGCCTGGTGGCGCCGGCGTCTGGCCGACGGCGATATCACACTCAAAACCGCAAAAGCGGCTAAACCACAGGGAGCCAAATAATGGCGATCGGATTCAGCAACATCCCGGCGGACATTCGTGTGCCGCTGTTCTATGCCGAAATGGACAACTCGGCCGCCAACAGCGCGACCTCGGCCATGCGCCGTTTGATCGTCGCGCAGGTCAACGACAATATTGCCCCGACTGAAGTCGGCAAGCTGGTGCTGGTTTCCAGCGTGGCGCTGGCGAAAAGCATCGGCGGCCAGGGCTCGATGCTCGCCTCGATGTACGAGACCTTCCGCAAGGCAGACCCGATCGGCGAGATCTGGTGCCTGCCGCTGCACAACACCGAAGGCGCTATCGCCAAAGGTGTGTTGACCCTGACCGGCACCGCAACTCAGGCGGGCATGCTCAACCTGTACGTCGGCGGCGTGCGTGTGCAGGCAACCGTGGTCAACGGCGCCACCGCCGCGCAAGCGGCCACCGCACTGGCGCAGAAAATCAACGCCACTGCAGACCTGCCGGTCAGCGCTGCCGCTGCTGAAGGTGTGGTCACCCTGAACGCCAAATGGACCGGCGACAGCGGTAACGACATCAGCCTGCAATTCAATCGCCTGGGCAAGAGCAACGGCGAAGAAACTCCGGCCGGTCTGACCAGCGCAATCAGCGCCATGACCGGCGGCGCCGGTGTGCCGGATCAGATCGCCGCCGTCGCGGCTCTAGGCGATGAGCCGTTCGAATTCATCGCGCTGCCGTGGTCCGATCTGGCCACCCTCAACACCTGGCAAGCGGTCATGGATGACAGCACCGGGCGCTGGTCGTGGGCCAAGCAACTGTTCGGTCACGTCTACAGCGCCAAACGCGGCACGGTCGGTACGCTGGTCGCCGCAGGCCAGGCGCGCAACGATCAGCACATGACCATTCAGGCGCTGGAGCCGGGCGTACCGCAACCGTTCTGGGTGCAGGCCGCCGCGCTGGCTGCGCGCACGGCGGTGTTCATCTCCGCCGACGCCAGCCGTCCGACGCAAAGCGGCAGCCTGCCGGGCGTTGACCCGGCGCCGGCCAGCGAGCGCTTCACCCTGACCGAGCGTCAGTCGCTGCTCAACTACGGCATCGCCACTGCTTACTACGAAGGCGGTTACGTGCGCATCCAGCGCTCGATCACCACCTACCAGAAGAACGCCTACGGCCAGGCCGACAACTCCTATCTGGACAGCGAAACCATGCACCAGTCGGCGTTCATCGTGCGTCGTCTGCAAAGCGTGATCACCAGCAAATACGGCCGCCACAAACTGGCCTCCGACGGCACCCGTTTCGGCGCCGGCCAGCCTATCGTCACGCCAGCGACCATTCGCGGCGAGCTGATCGCGCAGTACGCCAAGCTCGAACTCGAAGGCCATGTGGAGAACGCCGAGCTGTTCGCCGAGCACCTGATCGTCGAGCGCGACGTGCAGGACCCGAGCCGCGTGAACGTGCTGTTCCCGCCGGATTACATCAACGGCCTGCGCGTGTTCGCACTGCTCAACCAGTTCCGTCTGCAGTACGACGACGCGGCCTGATCCGCGCAGTCGGCGTTAAGCATGCAGCCCACCTCGCGTGGGCTTTTTATTTGAAGGGAGAAACACCATGGGTCAACTGATTGCAGGCACCTGCTACGTCAAGGTCGACGGCGCACAACTGACCATCAATGGCGGCTGCGAAGCCCCGCTGATGGCCGTCAAACGTGAAACCGTCGTGCCCGGTTTCTACAAGGAAACCGACATCGCACCGTCGTTCAAAGTGACCGCGCTGCACACCGCCGACTTCCCGCTGAAGAAGCTGATCGAAGGCACTGATATCACCGTCACCTGCGAGTTCAGCAACGGCAAAGTCTACGTGCTGGCCGGCGCCTATCTGGTCGAGGAGCCAGTCTCCAAGGGCGACGACGCCACCATCGAACTGAAATTCGAAGGCATCAAGGGGACTTGGCAATGAGCGCCGCCGTGAAGCTTCAAGTAGCAATCGAAGCCCACGGCGAGCCTCTGACCGAACTCGTTCTGCGCCGTCCGACGGTGCAGGAAGTGCGAGCGATCAAGGCGCTGCCGTACAAGATCGACAAGAGCGAAGAAGTCAGCCTCGACATGGACGTGGCGGCCAAATACATCGCCGTGTGCGCCGGCATCCCGCCGTCGTCGGTGAACCAGCTCGATCTGGCTGACCTCAATGCGCTGAGCTGGGCCGTCGCGAGTTTTTTCATGAGTGCGGCGTCGGCGCCATCACCGACCTGATCGCCGTCGCCTATGACCTGGCCTGGTTCTGGAAGGTTGACCCCGAACAGATGATGGCCAGGCCACTGGATGTGCTCCGCGAATCGCTGGAGCACGCGCAACGGATCAATGCGATGCAGCAGGTGCAGTGATGGCAGACGAACAAAGCAAAGTGAAAACGCCGGTGCTGATCACGGGCATCGATGACCTGTCGCCCAAACTCGGCGCCCTGCGGGCAAAGGTCGAAAGTTTCAAGAACAATCTCGAGCAGACCGGCCTCGGCAAGCTGGACGTCAGTGGTCTGTTCAACGGCGGCAGCGTGATCACGCCGTTCGTGGAAGGGATCAAGTCGGCGGCGGCGTTTCAGGGCAAATTGAGCGAAGTCAGCGACACGGCGAAAACCGTCGATCTGCCCGCCGCGCCGACAGTAGCGACACAGAACATGAACGTGTTCAGCGCGTCGATGCAGAAGGTTTCGGCGGCGGTGGACGCTGCCCTGGTGCCGGCGGTGGGGGCGTTGGTGGTCGGACTGGAGCCGATGCTGACGCAGGTCGGCAGCCTGCTCGCCGACAATCCGAAACTGGTCGAAGGCCTGGCTGCGGGGGCGATTGCCTTCTCCGCTATGCAAACCGCGGTCACCGGTATGACGCAGGTGATGGACGTCATGAGCATGGTGCTCAAGACCAACCCGATCATGCTGATCGCCATGGGCATTGCCGTGGCGGCCGGTTTGATCGTGGCCAACTGGACGCCGATCAGCGCGTTCTTCACAGGGATGTGGGAGGGCGTGAAAAACATCGGGGCGAGTGCGATGGCGACGTTGCGCTCGGTACTCGACTGGCGACCGCTGGCGGCACTGGCTGCGCTGTGGGAACCGGTCACGGCATTTTTCTCCGGAGTCTGGGACAAGGTGATGGCCGTGACGGCGCCAGTGATCGACTTCTTCAAGTCGGTTTTCTCGTGGTCGCCTGCGGGGATGATCATTGAAAACTGGGGGCCGCTGACCGGCCTGTTCTCGGCGATCTGGGAATTGCTCAAGGCCTTGAGTGTGCCGGTGATGGCATTTCTCAGAAACCTGTTCGATTTCTCGCCGATGCAGATGCTTACCGATGCGTGGGGTGGTGTCGTGAGGTTCTTCGAACCGATGTTCAGCGGCCTGCTAGAAGTCGCGCTACCGGCTAAAGAATTCCTCGTGTCGCTGTTCGACTTCTCGCCAATGCAGATGATCACCAGCGCTTGGGGAGGCATTGTTGCGTATTTCCAGCCGATATTGACGACGCTGCAATCGGCTGTGCAAAGCACCCGGGATACTTTGCGGGCACTGTTCGATTTTTTCCCGATGCAAATGCTCACCAGCGCCTGGGGTGGGATTGTCGGGTTTTTCGAACCGATCTGGATGGCGCTGCAAACGTCTGTGCAGCGGGTCAGAGGCTTTTTCACCAGCCTGTTCGAGTGGTCGCCATTGGAGCAGATTGCCCAATATTGGCAGCCGATCGGTGAAGTCTTTTCGGCGATCTGGGGCGTTGTGTTGGCGCTGTCCGCGCCGGTCGCGGACTTTCTGCACAGCCTGTTCGAATGGAAGCCTCTGGATCAGATCATCGAGAGTTGGGGGCCGATCACCGAGTGGTTCGGCGAGTTGTGGCAAAAGCTGCAAACCGTCATTGCGCCGATCAAGGAGTTGTTCGACGGTGGCTTCGCCGGACTGATCGCCAAGGTCACCGGCAAGGTTGAAACGCTGACCCAAGCGCAACGCGAGACCAATGCCGAAGGCAAGGGTGAGCTGGCGCCGGCGTTTTTCGCTGCCAGCCCGGCGCCTGCTGGCAATGGCACACTGCAAAGCGGCTCGTTGCCACAAACCTCCAGCGCGCTGATCCAGCAAAGTGCCGCCAACAACCGTACGCAACTCGAAGGCGGTCTGACCGTGCGCTTCGAAAATGCGCCGGCCGGCCTGCGCACCGAACAACCGCAAACCAATCAACCTGGCCTGGCCGTGTCTTCACGCATCGGCTATCGCTCGCTGTCGATGGGAGGTTCCCAATGAACTGGCGTGACCGTTTATTGCCGGCATCCTTTCGCGGTGTCGGTTTCTGGATCGACCAGGCGAAAACCCCGGTCGGGCGCAAAGGACAGTTGCATGAGTACCCGCAACGCGACCTGCCGTTTTTCGAGGACCTCGGCCAGCAGGCCAAGACTCACGATCTGACCGCGTTCATCATCGGCCCCGATTGCCTTGAGCAGCGCGACAAGCTGCTCAAGGCGCTGGAGCAGGGGCGTGGCGAGCTGGTGCATCCGTGGCTTGGACGCCTGCAAGTCAAGGTCGGCGAATGCGACATGACCCACACCCGCCAGGACGGTGGGCTGGTGACGTTCGCATTGAAGTTCTATCCCGACCAACCCCTGCCGTTTCCGACAGCCACGGTCAGCACGCAGAAAGTGCTCCTGGCCAAGGCCGACGGTCTGCTGGGTTCAGCGGTGGCGCGTTTCGAACAGGCGATGACTTTGATCAAGGCTGCGCGGATCGGCATCACCAACCTGCGCAACAGCCTTACCGGCGTCTATGACGTGATCAAGGAGCAATTGAAACCTTTGATCGAGCAGTACCGCCAGATCACTGAACTGGTCAAAGCCGTGAAAGAGCTGCCCAAGGAAGTGGCGGCGGAATTCAACGGTTTGCTCGGCGATATCCAGGAACTGAAAGCGTTCGCCAAGGAAGGCTACCGTGGCGTGATCGCCGACGTGTCGCAGCAACTCGAAGCGATTCGCAAGGCTGATGCGCCGAAGATCACCACCGGCAAGGACACCAATGCCGCAGCGCAGGCGATGGCCGATCTGGTGCAGGACACGCTGATCGTCAAAGTGGCGCAGTGGGTCGCATCGATGCCAGTGGCCACCCGAGCGCTGCAACTGCCGTCGACGCCCACCGTTGCTCAGCAGGCCCATCAGCAAGTCACCCGCCCGGAAGTCCCGGCCACGGATGATTTGCAGGCGCTGCAAAAGGATTTGGTGGAGGCGCTGCAAGGGGCGAAAAACAAGGCCGATCCTGATCACTATCAAGCTATCAGTGACGTGCAGGATGCCTTGGTTGCGCACCTCAAGGCCGTGGCATCCTCGGGCGTGCGACTGGTCAGCAAATCCTTTCAGGAAAGCCTTCCAGCACTGGTCATAGCGTACAAACAGTTTGGCGACGCCACGCGAGTCACCGAAGTCGTGCAGCGCAACGGCGTGACCAATCCGTTGTACCTCCCGCAAAGCGATGTGAAAGTCTCCAGGGAGTGAACCATGGACGAGTTGGATAACCACGTCACACTGACGGTTAACGGCATGGAATACGGCGGCTGGAAAAGCGTCGAAATCACCGCCGATCTCGAGCGTCAGTTCCGCACCTTCAAGCTCGACATTACCTGGCAATGGCCGGGGCAGGCGGTGAGCAAACCGATTAAACCCGGCGACCCCTGCGAGGTGAAAATCGGCAAGGATCTGGTGCTCACCGGTTACGTGTTCAAGGCACCGATCCGCTATGACGGGCGGCAGATCAGCCTGACCATCGAAGGCAGTTCGAAAACCCAGGATCTGGTCGATTGCGCCGCCCGTAACCTGCCCAGCCAATGGCAGCAACAACCCTTGCTGACTATCGTCCGCGATCTGGCGAGCGAATATGGACTGTGGGTCGTCAATGAAATCAGCGACACCACACGCCTGACCAAACACACCATCGTGCCGGGTGAAACGGCATTCCAGTCGATCGACCGATTGCTGTCGCTGCTGCGGGTGTTTTCCACCGACAACGAGCTGGGCCAGTTGGTGTTGGCCAAACCCGGCAGCGGCGGCCGCGCCAGCGATGCGCTGGAGCTGGGCAAGAATATCTTGTCGGCCAGTGCGCCAATGGATTTCAGCCAGGTGTTCTCCGAGTATCGGGTGATCGGCCAGCAGAAAGGCTCGGATGCGAAAAGCGGCGCGGCGGTCAGCGAAGTCGAGTCGACGGCGGCCGACCTGAGTTTCAAACGGCGGCGCACCACGGTGATCAACGAAGGCACGCAACTGACCTTTGAGTTGGCGCAGCAGCGTGCCCAATGGGAAAGCGCGACTCGCATGGGCCGTGCGCAGACCACCACCTATCAGGTGCAGGGCTGGCGGCAGAGCAATGGCGATTTGTGGCGCCATAACACGCTGGTCAGGGTCAAGGACCCGGTGCTGGATTTCGATGGTGACATGCTGATTTCCAAGGTCACTTATTCGTTGTCGGCGCAAGGTTCGGTGACCACGCTGCAAGTTGCCCCGCCGCATACCTTTGATCCTGATCCGACGCCCCCGAAAAAAACCTGAGCCTGACCCCGAACCCTGTGGGAGCGAGCCTGCTCGCGAAAGCGTCGCCAGCCTCAACATCACAGCGCCTGCCCCGCCGCGTTCGCGAGCAGGCTCGCTCCCACCCTGCT
>NZ_JASCPT010000065.1:0-33090 GCF_029959775.1 Pseudomonas sp. PS01270
AGCTAACTCTGCGCTCTTAGCTGGGTGGTGAACCATGTCCCGTATGACCAACGATGAAGTGTTTTATATCTAAGTGAGGGCGTTGAAATCAAAACGCATTTGCGTTTGGGTATGGTAGACAATATTTTGATTCTTGAATCTGTTGGAGAATTTTGAATGTCCCGGTTAGCAGAGTTTCGTCAACTTGAGCAAAAATTGGCTGCCCAACTCGCTGAATTGGAAGCCCTGAAGGGTTCTAGCGAGCTGCAGAAAGAAATCGAGTTTGAGACCAAATTGCGCTCTCTCTTGGCCGAGTATGGCTTCAGCCTGCGCGACGTTATCAATCTGCTGGATCCTCAGTCTGGGCGCCGTTCGGTAGCGCCTGTCGCTGAAAAGCCAGCTCGCCGTGCGCGCCAGGTGAAGCAGTACAAAAATCCGCATAATGGCGAAATTATCGAAACCAAAGGCGGCAACCACAAGCTGCTGAAGCAGTGGAAGGCCGAGTACGGTGGTGATGAGGTCGAGTCTTGGGTTTCCTGACCATTGACCTTAGCATGCTCAAAAAACGGCTCTCTTGGCCGTTTTTTTGTACCCGCTCTTCTCGCCCTATCAGCCAATGTCGGAGGGCTCGCCCTCTGCACCTGCACACTGCGTCTCGATGCTACGTACACATCTCACACCGGGTTAGATTGCTCACGTACATGCCCGGTTCGCGGTGGACGTCCCTGATGCGCTCAGGGTGGTAGTGATCCTTGATGCAGTCAGCCGGAATATCCCCATGGATGACGTAGCACGGGGACAAGTCCATGCCGAGGTGCTTGCCTGTCACGTTCTGGCCCCACACAGACAGAATCATGTTCGCCACTTCCGCTCGCTGCCCGGGGCGGATAAGGGCAAAGGGGATGTCCACTTCAAGGACGGTGGGCACACCAATCTCGCGAAGCCTCCAGCGATAGTCCTCGCCATACCGGTCAAAACGGGTCAGCCTGGCAGCGAGCGACAACAGGTATTCGCTGCCGTTGATGGAGTAGTGGCCGAAGTCATCCAGCATTTTGCGATCGTCCCCGGTCAACCAGATCTTCCCTTTCTCACTGGTGCTCCGGTTGCCCAGCTCATCAATAGCTTTCTGGAGTTGGTCGGGAGCGACATCGTGGAACAGCTCTCGAAATCGAGCCTGGATCCGGTCGGCCTGATGCCCCTGCAGGCCGTGCTCGTAATACGATCGGATGTTCTCTGGTCGACAGCCGTGGAACGCTTTCGCATGGCTGTAGTAGCCCGCCAGCTTGTCACAGAAAGCGGGAACGAGCTGTTCATGGTCAGGCAGCCACGACAGATCATCTGACCAGCATTTTGGGCGTTTGCGCTCAAGGTGTCGGCGCATGGCAGGATCCAACAGATCGCCCGCGTAGAAGCGTATCGAGCCCAGCCAACTGCGGCGATTACGCCAGTCGAGTGTCCGTTGTTTCATCTGCTTTCCTTGAAAATGCGAAGGTACCGGGGAAAGGGGAGGAGGCTGATGGAACTCCAGGGAGGATGCCCTGGAATTACACGGTGATGACTTCAGATGTCGCATCACGAAGCTTGAGCTATATCCTCTTCAAGCTCCCGAACAGCCTTGGTCACTTTGATCTCAAAGAGCCGCTCAGCGCGGGCATCAGGCATTTCCCACGCTTCATTGCCGATCCAAATCGCCAGCAGCGACCTTTTCTGGTCGAGGTCGAGATTATCCAGATTTGGGATGTAGGAGTGACTCTCGGGTTTGCCTCGCTTCAGCTCATAGAAGGTCTTGATGAGTGACTTCGTTTGGATCTTTCCTTCCAGGGAGAAGCGCTGGGTGAGCTTGCGGATGGTGTGATTGACAGATCGCAGTTGTGTCGTCGAGGTGATCTGAGAGAAGTAAGAGGCCCAGCCTCGTCGTTTGCCGTCAAAAAAGCAGCCAGTGATCCGCAGGTTGACTTTCCATTCACAGTAGGCCCTGGCGCGCTGCCGGTCTTTGTTAGTTTGCTGGCCCGTTACCCTGTGCCGGTAGGCGGTGAAGATCTTCGCGAGTGAAGATTCGAACCGGTGGATGCTCTCACGGCGGATCATGATTTGGTCGCCATCGACCTGGTATCCCAGAAAGCTGAAAGGCTCAGTGAGATCCGCCACCTTGGACTTAGAGTCAGGGCCGAAGTCATGGGGAGAAAGTCCGAGGTCTTTCAAGGCCGTGATGAGCTCATCGGCCACGCGTTTGGCCTTGCCCTTCGGCGCCAAAATCAGGATGTCGTCGACATAGCGCTTGTACCACATGCTCCGACGGGCCTTGAACGTTGCATCGATGTCCTGCAGCGCGATCTCAGCCAGCAGGTTGGATATCGCCAAGCCCTGAGGTACGCCGAGCGTTGAGTCGGGCGTGTCCTTTCGGCCCTTGGATTCGGGCACGGTTGGCGTGGTGATCGCAGATTCGATCAGGTGCCTGAATTGTGGCTTGCGCACCTTCTTCCAGATCGTCGACCTGATCAGGGAGTGCGGGATCGATGGGTAGAAATTCTTCAGATCGATCTTCGCATATTCTGCGTATTTGCCCGACTCCAGCCCGGCCCTCAGGTCATCGATGACCTCCTGAGGCAGCGATAGCTTTGCTGCGGGGAACACCTCCGCGAGGCTATCGCACAACGCTCGCAACACGATCCTGTCTCTGGCCGTTGGAATCGAGATCTGTCGAGGGTTGGAAGTGGCGCCCTTGAGGATCAACTTCTCTTTGTACGCGGTGAAGCGGTAGGTGCCCTCATGAGCCTTCTGAATGATGAGGTCGAGCTCCTCGCTCAGGTTATCGTCCAGCTTCGCGGGCCGCGTACGATCAAGCCCTATGGCGCCCGACATCTTGATCTTGTCAGTGTAGATCCGGAGCAGCGGCTTTCGGGAAAAGTGCTTGTTGAAACTACGAGCAGCGCTCATTTGCTTACCCAGGCGTGCAGGCCCACGATCAGCGGCAAGGCGTAGAGCGCCGTGGTGACGATCAGGCGAATACCGAGCCAGCAGATGGCATACGTTTTTTCATATTTGGTTGGTAGGCGACTGTTGAGGTTGCTGGCGAACACCCGAGCGACACGGTCATCGATCTCACGGTGATTTTCGCATTCGGCGAGAAGGTCGCCGTACTTGCTTATCTGGGTCGGCGTCGGTGGGATCGTCGCAGCTTCCTCAGCAACCAATACGTTGTAGAGGTTCTGCAGCTGCAGGTAATTGTTGCGCATCGCCATGGCCCGGCCTCGGAAGTCGCGGTTGGTCACAGCGAGGGACACACCGAGCAATGCAACAGAAAGCACGGCAGCCATGACATCAGTGTCAGGGCCAATGATGTGAGAGTAGCGGATGGTCAGCACGCCAAGGATCGTACTGAGGATGGCATACCAGACAAGGAGCATCTGAGAATGAAAGTCTAACCACTCCAGGCGTTTATGTGCCTGGATGCGCGACTTGTAGGTAAACCAGACCTTATCCTTCACCCGCATCTCTCCTCAGCAATAGGGGGAAGAAGGCAGGAGGATTTGAGTACATTTGAACATCCCCTAGAGGATCAGTGAGCGTGCGCTCAACGGTCGAAACCGTTCATTATCAGAACCACCCTCGCGCGAGCGAGAGGAAGAACCTGCCTCTTCCGGGGGGGATTCTACAGTGCCATTATTCGCGCTGGAAGGGAGGGCGTTTCCGGGGCCGGTATATGTCCAGCAATCGCGCGCAAGTGGAGTGTTAGTCGTTCCAGAGATCAGCAACGGTCGATTTGGCTGCTGTCTGGCGTTGCGTGAGCCCAGCTGCCTTGCAGGACTGGACGGCTTGTTGCCGCTTCAGCCGATCCGGCATTCCAGTTGTGGTGGGTGTCTCAGGCCAGCAATGACCGTTCTGCGCTGGTGTATGAAGGTGGTCTACAGTGAGTTGGATTTTCGACAATTTCGGCCACGAGACCCTGATATGAATCGCACCGCCCGGCGTCGCTATGAAAAAGAGTTTCCAAAGATCTTGCGCAAGGATGGGGACAATTGTGGCGTGTGTCGCGCACCGCTGACCCACAACGCTCAGACCTTCGGCGGCCTACTGCCTAATGGTGAGGTTGTGCTGACGTCGAACTGCTGTGTCCGCAAACTCGAAACGGTCATGGGGTCTGGGGTTTATATCAACCAGAACACGGACGCCATCGTGAGCGTGCTGGAGCAAGCGCCGGGCGGGCAGATGCCTGCCCCAGATGTTTTCGCCGCTGTCGATCGCATGCGCTCAGGTGTTGATGCCATCGATGCCATGACGAAAGACGTGATGCGCAAAGGTGGCGTAGCCACCAAGCCTACGGCCATTTCACTCACTGACACCCCCTGGAAATCTGACGACGCTGCTTGGTTCGAGCGAAACAAAGATCGTACTCATCGTATGCGGCCCATGCATCCTGGGGAGCGTGAGCAGCTTCCGCCCAACCTCAAGCAGTTCCAAATGCCTGAAGGGCATCGCTTCGAGATCCTTGTGCGTCAGATCGTTAAAGGTCAGCGCATTCGCTCACTGTTCTGCCGAAACATCGAGATCGACATCCCAGACAGTGACGAGCTTATCCACGCAATCTTCGACATGGTGGCTGCTGGAGAAGGGGATGGCGTTATTCGCCCCGAGCGTATCGAGGCTATTGCTGAGGAGTACCGTCGTTCTGCAGCGGCCCCCAAGCACTGAGTCAGGCAGCTCTGCTAGCTCTGGATATAAGCCTTTCAACCTCTGGCGTGGTCGGTGCCACCCTGCGCCTGTGGGAGGTTGATCAGATGGGGAAAGCAGGCTGCTCCCTAACTGCGGTGTCAGAGTGCCGCTGTGTACGTGTTGATATGGGTGCTGTTGCAGTTGGTTTGGAGGCCCCAGCAGCATGCGTAGCTGCGCGCTTTCTCACGGCCACCACTGTAGAAGACGATCACGGGCTCTCCCTCATGGACGCCACGCTGTGTCAGCCGCGCTCTAGCTGTGAAGGGGACGCCTCCGAGGGTGATGTACTGGCGCCCAGGTGCAAGCATGATCCGGTTGAACGCCCGGGTGAACGAGAGGTTGTTCTGCGCTGCTCCGGCATGAGGGCCAAGGTTGGGTTTGACGACCATCGGCGATGTCCTGTGGGATTGGGCGGATGCCAAGCTTAGGGCATTTCGATGCAGTTCAGCAGAGAGAAATGGCGCTTTCGCTCAGCGACTGAAGCGATAAAACCGGAGTGGATTGTCAGAAATTTGTGATGGGCATCACACGATATGGCCATAGCCGAAAAAAAGTACCACCCCCCTCTTGAAAAACTTCAAACGAGACGGAGTTCTTCTATTTGAGAACAAAGCAAAAGCAGCGACCCCACCGACGCTGTTTTACTGAAGCCGGGCACTGGTTCTGAAAGGTGTTACCACTTGCCTTGAACGCTTTCGCTGCTTCGATTCTGGCGTTTGCCACGGTGCTGAAGCTCACATGGAATCAGCCCCGGCAGGGGCTATGGGGAGTCGCTCCTTGAGGCCGACAGGCCGAATTGCTTTTCCTTTTGGAATCAAAAAAACAAGGTAACGCGGTTACTTGAGTACGGTGTAGTCCGTCCAGGGCATTCCTGTTTCGGACAACACTGAGCCGTGGTGGCCGCTGGGCCAATCACTTCGCCTTTCCTCGCACCTCCCCCTGCGCGACCACAGGGAGTTCCCGCCTCCTCAAGTGCATCGAGTGCGTCCGCTAAGCGGGCATCCTCTCGTGCATCGCCCGTGTCTGGGCGGAATGTCTGGCAGTGACGAAGTAGGGTGTCTCGATCATTGTGATTGAGATCAAGTTGTACGAGCATTCTGTGGGCATCCTATGAGAGCGGTCAGGGGCAACTGGCTCATCCCACCCATTGCAGGGGTGGCGCTGAGATTCGGTTTGGCCGAAAATTTGGCTCGAATGGAGTCTGTGGTAGCCGTGCTTTGATTAAGGCTGAACTTGAAAATGAGGTCTGGCAACTAGCCGCCCGATCATACCGTGAGCAATTGGTGGAAATTCTCGCGGCAGCGCTTGCTGCCTATGCGCGGCCTCCGGGCCATGATGACCTGACCCGGATGCACATGTCCGGTGTAGGGCGTGAGGCTTTTGTAGCGTTGCGAGCCTGTCTCGGAGGTGAGTGGCGTAACAGTGATCCAGCGGCGGAGATTCTCTGGCTACGAAACCACAAGCGCGAGTACCTCCGCCATGTCCTGTTGCGGCGTCTCGTGATGGATGAGCTGGCCAGTGAACAGATGAGAGATTCGCTGTTTTCGATTGATGTGGGCGCGTAAGCATATTTGGTGGATAGCCAAGGTGTCAGTGTTGCCAAGCATCTCCTAGTTGAACATGGATCATACTAAGCGGCATTGTAGCTGCGTTGAATAGGATTGTTCTGTTTTGAGAATAACCATTGATGGCCTCACTTTTAGCCCCTATGACACAAAGCTTGTAAGAAGCTGCTCCGAGTGCAAAAGTGAATATAGCATACGTTACTATTTTGAGCAGAGTGAGCACCATTTCTATTGGCCGGTAAACTATAAGAATGGTTGTGAGCGAAAATGCCTAGAGTGCTGGCTGGGCGTTTCTGAGTACGTGAAGTCGGTTTACAAGAAGGAAAGGCCTTCAGAGATAGAGATTTCTATCTCTGAAGGCCATGGCCATTGGTTTGATCACACGATCTACAGCGAAATAGATCAGGGCAACCTGTCGGCTGCTTACAGTGAGTATTTTCATCAAGGGTGCCACCTGGCAATCCTTCCGCTGTCTCGTTTGATCGCTGATCGTTCAATATTCTTGCCTCGTGGGGTGATGATATACCCAGTTGGAAGGCTGGATTTGAAACGCCTCAAACTTGAAAAGCGGCAGCTGGATAGAGTGGCGTCCTATCAGATTTCTGCTTCCGGTGTGCGGCTTGGTCACCTAGATAACTACCCCCTTCTTGTGATCCCTTTGAAGTTCTCTTGGCAGCAGCTCAGGCTGGGCGATCATGGTGCTCACATGGATATGATCGTCAAAGTGTCCGAGATTGTTGATAGCTTGTGTTATGACTTCATTAACTACCTTGGTTGTAGGCTTGAGCACCTAGCATCTGAGACTAAGCCGGCATTGCCAGGGCAGTTAGCGTCCAGGTTGATGATGTCTGCGACAGTGCTTGTGAAGTCTGACGCGATGGACTCTGTATTATTAGCCGGAGCCGCGTTCAGTCAAATCAACACAAAAGGGTTGGGGCTGGACTTGCGGCAGCCTGAATGGGATCAGTTTCCGAAGGATGGCGAGGTTGGTAAAGTTGTGATGCATGCGCTGTCATTATATTCTCAAATGCTTCAATCCCAGTCCGCCACCTCAAAATTTGTTCAAGCGTTAAGTCTGATAGAGTTTTTAGCTTTTCCGGATGACTTTAAGTCATACAAGAAAGTGAAAACGGTGGTGTCCAGGTATATGGTTGAGGGCCTTGCAGAGCGTAAGCGGATATTGGATAGATTCGAGTGTCTGACGGGTAAGAAAGATGAGGCGACCGGTGAGGAAATAGGCTTTAGAACAAGGATCGTGCATATGGGAGCGCGGCTTGAGCAATTGGTCAAGACTCGGGGTGAGCGCCAAGAATTGTTTGCTGAGCTTGATGGCTACATCAGGACGATGATTGATCACATGATCGAACACTCACACCTATCGAGCGCTGATTATGAGGTAGTCAAAAGCAATATGTAGTGCTGTTAGAGCCTGAGTGGCATGCCGTCTCCTTTTGGTCAGGGCGCGTGGCCGAAATTTTATGCCGTGCCCCCGACTGCTTCAGTTCGATCCATTGGTAATGGTCGTCTCGCGCAGTTGCTCAGGTCAGCCTGGCGAGGTAAAAAGACCCGGATCCAGAGTCCAGGTCTTTCTATCACTGGAGACTTATGTCAAACGGGGGCGGTTATACGATGGCTCAGGACTCAAGAAGTGCGGCACCTCTGAAAGCATGAGGTCGCACTCAACCAATGCTGGCCCATGCCAGAAAAGCGTCCAGCGGTTGTAGTCTTCCTCTGTCTCGATCACGTAAAGGGTTTCCTTCCTGGATTCCCTGAAAGCACGGATAAACCAAGCGGGTTTAACCTTGGATGGCACCCGAAGCTCGTACCCATCGTCCGACCATCCCACCCAGTGGCTAAACCAGCTGCGCTCAAAGTAATCGTGCATCTGAACGAAGTAGTACGACCGGCTATCGTCAGCCTGTGCTGCTGCGCAGAGGTCTCTTCCGTGGTCACGCCACGATTTGAAAGCTTGCTGGAATGATTCCAGGCAAGTCTCCCATGACTCGAAACCATAGCGTCGTGCGACGATGGCCAGACATGCTCTATGTCGCAGAGTTTTTTGACTTTGACGCTTTAGAACCTTGGCTTCGCGTTTGATTTTCTGCAGAAGCTCAGGGGTGAGAGACTGTGTGAAAACAAGAGAGTTAGTCATGACTATCCCCATAAATCCAATACGGAGCACTGGCCCGCTCAGGCCCTAAATTTTTGGGAACTCGTCAGATTTTTGCTTACAGTGTTCTCACTTGGCCAGCGGGCGGCTCAGGCACCTGTAGTCGTACCTGTGGCCGAAATGGTGCGGCAACTCACTCGAAGCTGTCAAGGCACTGGGTAGTCCCAGACCCTTCAGTATCGTTCACCGTGATTTTCGTATCCGGGCGCGGCTCGCGAACGTTGAGATTAGGTCGCGAAGGTAAACGTTTACTTATACTAGGGGCTGTGCTGATGATGCGCTTTTAGCGCGCCTGCCGGGATTGCTGGGCCGGTCGGGACAATACGCCGGGCGAAATGACGAGAACGGGGTAGCGAATGCAAGATGTAGGCGTGGTGTGGCAGAAGGCCGAGCAGGTGTTTGGTGACAAAGGCAAAGCGGCGGTGTGGCTGTCGACACCCAAGCATATGTTTGGGGGGCTGACAGCAATCGACTTCGTGAAAGACCATAAAACCTTGGAGCGGGTAATGGTGGTACTGGTTCAGATCGAGCATGGATATCCTTAAAAGTGCTGCCTAAAAACTAAGCTATGGCTTAGATTCTCGGTTCAACTGCTCCATGATCCGCAAAATCGAAAATATTGTTTAGTTTTCGTGTGCATGACTGGTACCTACCTGCGAGGGGGCGACCAGACTGCGAAAGGTGAGTCGGAGGGATGGTGACTGCGTATCGTTCCTTACCGAGACTGCAATCTAAGTGTCCGAAGCGAAATGCCTCGACAACATTGCTACGTAAACCTCTTTGTTGACCTGTTAACTGCAGTGCTTTACAAGTCAAAGAACAGGTTTACAAGATCTCATGCCCAGTTTGCCGGATCGCCTAATACGGCAGCGCGGCTGTACCCTGGATGCGAGTTACGTAGCCTGCCGAGAAGAGACAAAGGGCTTCACTTCTCTGTCGTCTACCACCTGAAGCCTGAAATATTGCCCGTTGGTCTTTAACGCATGGATGATGCGGCATTGGGCATAAGCGGTGCTGTATGAGGTGCTCGGGCCTTGGATGTTGAGCACCAGTTCCTCTCCGTAGCCTCCCTCGTACCTCAAACCTTTTAAAGCTCCCATCGCCTCGCCATTTGCCTCGGCGATTTCGATTACCAACTCCCGCATAACCTTTTGATCGGTGCTGGTAACCTCAGCTGAAAATCTGACCTGACGCTGACTACTAAACCCTCCGCCCCCACTGGCTGAGCCTAGGCGGTTGAAGGTGATGTGAGCGAGCAGAACTACTTCCATGGAGTGTGCCTTCTATGTGAGTCTGACTTCTAGGTAGCAGGGGCGTCAGCGTAAATGCGGTCATGCCGCCCCTGTGCTCATGCTCATTCGCGTCCAGCAGTGCTCAACGATTGCGCTGTAGTGGTGCGATGAGAAGGCTCCAAAACGTTTCGGCGCCGCCTTCTTGTGAGAGCTTCTGGTCTTGCCGAGTGTGGAACGCCATACCGAACGTCTTCAGGTACATGGATTGGTCGTCCGTCTCTACGGTGAGTGCCTCGTTGTATGAGCCACCGCCAAACGAGTCGCCATGGCTGTAGTAGATCCCCGCGCCTAGCTGGCCACCGGTGAACACCGTCGCCTTCGCAACGTCGTGGCCGTCCTTATAGATACTCGCAGAGAAGCGATTTGCATCCACGCGACGGAACCCTCCTTCGTACCCTGGGTTGCGTGCTTGAAGCTCCACCAGTGAGTTCTCGAAATAGCGAGCGATGTACTCGAAGCTGTCGAGCAGGAAGCGATCTTTGTCCAGCTGGGTATACGTCTTGGCCATCCGAAGGTTGCTAGACCTAGGGCCAGCAGGGGCCATAGGGGAGGGCGCTGAACCGCCAGTGAAGTCGTTGCGCTCGGCCCTTGGAGCAGAACTCGGTCGGTCACGGCTGCATCGCTCAGCGGCCTTCCGAACCTCCTTCGCAACTTGCAAGAATGCCTCGTCACGATCCGGCCAAAGTGTCACGGGCTTACCATCTTGGGGCGTGCCAAGCAGCTTGCCGAACGGCGCGTGGTGCCAATCGCACGGGCGAAGAATTACAGGAATGACGATCGCTTCCCCCGCTCCATGGCGCTCCATCGCACGAGTCATCTCGATGTTGTAGCAGTAGTCGGAAGCGATGAAGTCGGGGCTCACCAGCAACAGGATGATTTCGTCGCTGGTGATGTGATCATCGATCGCTGCATCGATTTCTTGGCCAGCACAGATTCTGCGGTCGTGCCAAGTCTCAATGACGCCCTGGCGCTTGAGCATGGAAAGCTGCTTTTCGAGCTGGTCGCGCAGCGCTTCGTCCGCATGGCAATACGAGAAGAACACGTTCGGCAAAATGGTTACTCCCATTCAGGTAGGTGCTGTTCTGATCATATGGTTTGCTCACCACAGAAGTACAGTTCTGGGCTTGGCTCGCACGCATACTGCGATGCACCTCTTCCCACACGTCAGCTGAAGAACAACGGGGCAGGCAAGGGGGTAAGCGTCGTGGCTTGGTCGAAGATCATCTGGGCTAAGTCGTAGCGAATGATGTGCTTCCCGTGTGGCGTTGGCCGCACGAACTGACGTATCTCCACAGGCGCGAAGGTGAAGCTAGACGGAAGCCCCAGATGTCGTTTAGCCGTGCCGTCAGCACTGTTGCATTGTTCGCAGATGATGACTGGGGCGAAAGAGGTGATGCGGCGAGGTTGACCGGGGAGAGGTTTGGTCGCGTAGGGATCGGTGCCATGATCATGGTGGGTATGGAGCCCCACCGCCCAGCCTTCTCGTCTATCCGGTCTTTTGGGGAACAGCATCGTCCAGCGCAGCAATTCGTATCGCGTCCGATCACAGCATGGGCATTGCCAATGATCATCAAGCTTCGCCCACAGCTGGCGGCAATGTGCGCCATCAAAGCTAAGGTAATCCTCCCAGCTAGGAATTCGCCGGCGCAGATTGCTATCCAGTGTTTTCTCTCTGTTGGCATTCTTGATTTTGGTGCCGTCGCACGCCAGGCAGCAGCCGTTCAATAGAAACTCAGGCTTGCAGGGACAGAGGCTCTTGGTCATGAAAATCTCAAAAGTTGAGTGCCAAATGACTTGGCTCGACCAGCCTGCGCTGACTGGCTCGACAGGGGGACGGTGATTTCACTCTCACCGATAACTGCTCACGGCATGCGGGTCTCTAAGGGTTTCATCTGTCCAGGCAAGGCCAATACAGAACATGAGGGTTAAGGAGGCGTAGCTGACCACTGCATACACGCCTCCTGCGCTCACGTCTTCTACTGCTCGATAGCACCATACGCATAGGTAACCAATCATCGCCCCCAGCGCGGCCCTGCACGCAGTCAGCAGGCTACCGCCTACGTTGACGAAAAAACGCATGAACCTCACGCGACTTGCCAATGAGATGAAGCGATCGGAACGTTACCCTCAGCGTGAAGACACTGACGATCGCGAATGCGATGAGCAGGTACACGTAGTACGCCATGAGCTCTGGTGCAGCCAGTAACGCAGTGACCAAAGTGCTCACTTCCTCGGATGAGGTACTGATGAGCAGTGGCAATGCCCCGATGAAGAGCGCGTAGATGACCTCCCTGGCTGCCCGCCGCCAGAGTCCTAACTTTTCCTGTTTTCTCATCAGCAAACGTCATGTCCCATATGATTCGGGTATTTTTTGGAGTCGAGCGGCGCGCTGGCTTAGTACCTGGACAGCCGCTTTAGGCCATCGAGCATGAGCTCCAAGTAGCTTTCAGATCCGAGTGCAAACCCTGCGGCAATCACCGGCGTCTTGTACTCCTCGGTCGCGTACTCGTGAGCAAAGCGGTGGATCGTTTCTGAGTGCCAAGAAATCCGACCCAATGCGATTTTCCTGAAACCGTGGTTTTTCACCGCATCCGCGAGCGATTCTTCACTGATTCCGCGTTGCTCGCAGAAGAACAGGAAACTCAAAAACTCAAACCGTTCGTAAAGCAGCCCGTGATCGTGCAGACCTGCAAAGTCAGGCGCCCATTTAGGCGTAAGAAGGTCATGCAGTCGGTTGCACAAGGGGGTGAGAGCTCTACTTTGATCTTCAAAGCTCTTCCATAACTCGAACAGGCCATTAGCTCCTTCAACGTAGAACGGTGATAGATCAACTCCCAGAGGGAAAGGCATTTCGCGCCGGTTGATAAGCGTCGTGTTAAACAGTTCGTTTAGCTCTCCCAGGCGATTAGCCCGGACAAGTCCCATGCCGTACGCATAGCTAACAAGCGCTACCGGGTAACTCTTCAATGCAAGTCCAGCTACCCATCCAGACTGCTCGACCTGAGACGCAGCGTGTAGGCCCTTGATGGCATCCAGAACGATCGTATGCTCTGCAGCTGCACCCCATCGCCCTAGCACTGCACAAAGACGTGCTAGGGGCTCGATAGCAGCTTCGTAGATCTCAACCAGATCGGTAAAATCCTTAGCCGTACTACCCTGAGGTCGTGCAGAGAAGAGAGGAGCAAGATGACTGATCGCTTGATGAGCCTGGCTGGTTACTAGGTCATCGAGCTGAATCCGGTGCTCGGGTCTGGCCATAAAGCGTTTGGCCATAGCGAGAGTGAGCTCGATGCCAGATGGATTCGGCAGACGGGACTGCTGGATAATCTCAAGCTTGAGGTTTAGCCCATCGAAGAAGGTGTCGGCATCCATCCCGGTTACGGTTGTGGCACGACGCTGAGTGATGAGCTCCTGACCACGCTCGCTCAATCGACCCCGGGATAGCCAGTAGGTCGGGTAGCGACGTGACGGCGCTCTCAAAAACGCCGCCCTCAGCGCATGATCCCACTCACCTGACCATCCTGCGACGATGAGCCCGAACTCATCGATGATGCGATCAAGCAGCGTATTGAACGCCGCCGGGTACTCGCCCAGTTCTACATCGGTATTGAGGATCCTGGCGTCCTTGTAATCACCGTGGATCTTCAGGATGTAGCAGGAAGCATGGGTGAGCGGCTCAGCACCTGCAAGAGTATCTTCAGAGCTGACCACTGTTGGCTCAACGCCAACATCGCGCAGCGCATTCTCCATGAGTCGGTCGAAGTTCGTCGTAACGATCACGCGCACATGTCCCGCTTTGACCATGGCTGCGATCGCCCGATGGGCACGTGTAGGCAACTTCAAGCCGTCTTCCAATTCCTCATCGCTAGGCTCCAGAAAACCCTGGATGATGGCTCGTCGCTCGGTCTGGGTGGTCGCCAGGCGTTCGAGTAGGGTTGAGTAATTGGGCTCCTCTCCTGTCTGACCTACGTACCATGCCACCCAATCATCCTGCTCTCCCGCACCCATCGCGATGCCCCAACGCTTCACCAACTCCAGGGTGATTTCCCACCCGGTCGGTATGCCTGCCGAGCGGGACACCCCTGAGCCAAGAAGCACGGCATAGACGCCTTTGTTCTCAAATATGGAGAAGGCAATTTGAGCTGTTGGATCAGGAGTAGCAACGGTCATGCAAAATCCTCGTGAGTTGGAGAGGCGAACTGTTCGTGTGGGGGAGTTGCATCCGATTAACCACTAACTCGTCGGCTCAACGTCGGCACCCATGTTTTCTGCCAGGTGCTCGATCCTAGAGGTGCCTGGGATGGGGAACATGGAAGGAGAGTATTCAAGCAGCCAGCGCAGAGCACTGCGTGACATCGCCGACGCATCTTCGGACTCAAGGTATTTTCCGGCCCCCAACGGGGCATACGGGACGAAAGCGATGCTGTTTTCCTCACACCACTGCACCACGTCTTTGGACTCCGTGTTCAGAAGGCTAAAGGCATTCTGAACTGCCGCAATCGAAGCGATCGCTGCTGCCTCGATGATTTGAGCAACGGTCACTTTGGACAATCCCAGTGCCTTGATCTTGCCCTCTGCGCGCAACTGCTCCAGCTCCCCGACCTGATCTGCGATCGGTACGTTGGGATCAACTCTGTGCAGGTAGTAAAGATCAATTGCTTCGACTCCGAGCCTTCGCAAGCTCATCTCGACACACTGGCGCAGATAGGCCGGCACACCGCACGGTGTCCATTGCCCCGGGCCCTGGCGGGTAAACCCGCCTTTCGTGGCAATGATCAAATCCTCTGCGTAGGGAAATAGAGCTTTGCGGATCAACCTTTCGGCGTCGTGCGGGCCGTAAGCGTCGGCGGTGTCGATGTGTTGGACACCCAATGCCACCGCCGAGCGCAAGACCTCGATCGCGTTTTGCTCGTCAGCAGGCGGCCCCCAGATGCCTGGCCCTGTCAGTCGCATGGTGCCAAAACCTAGGCGACGTATCTTCTTTCCGGCCAGCATCCCGTGTGTCGTGAACGTCATGCCAACCCCATGCGCAGGAATACGTCGGCGGTGATTTGAGCCAGAAGCGCCTCGCGCGCCGCAGGAGTAAGCACCTGATGATGGATTGAGTGCCGCTCAAGTAGCGCATGCAGGTGGGTGTCCACTGATGCTCTGTAGCGACTGTCCGTGTCTCGCCCCGGGCCGAGAGCGATGGAGGGATCCAGCTTCGTGGCAAGAACGGTCGTGTAGTTGCGGCTGTAATTCATCATTACGGCCCCAATGGCCTCGACTTCATGCGCAGCCAAATCGCAGCCTCGGTACTCAACGGCAGCGTTCCAGTACGCCACTGCATCCATGACAGGGCGATCAACCAGCACAACATCAGCGTTGACGCAGGCAGCGTGCTCCGCCTCAAGCGTCCGGTCGATGAACCACATCGTTGAGTCGTATGTGTGCTGGGTGAGCAGAGGAATGCCTTGCTCAACGGCAAGTGCCCCGAAGGAGGGGATGGCTTGGACGCGGATCCCCTTCACCTCTAGTACCTTCCTCAAGTCGGCACAGAATGTGGATTTGCCGGTTGAGTGCGTGCCGGCAACCCCGATTACGATCGAACTCACCACAAGCTTCCCTGTTCAGGTGCGGGTGTTTCGTCCACGGTCTGAATCTTGAGCTGAGCGATCTTGCAGACTTCTGGCCAGCTAGTGAGGAGGGAGTCCTGAATCAATCGGCCCAGAAGGAGGGCGGTTACTCGGGCGTCCTCCCCGGCGCGATGCAACTCGCCCGAAACTTCAGCGTCCAGGCCAGTCAGAGCCAGCAGCGCGGAGAGGCTGTGGCTTTGAGCATCTGGGTACACATGACGTGATAGCTTCAGGGTGTCTATCACTCCAATCGGTGCCCAGTCGGGAAGATGGCGCTTCATCACTCCGTAGTCGACTGACGCGTTGTGCGCGACGAACCATTTGCCCTGAAGTTGTTGTTCGACATTGTCCCGCAGCTCTTCCCAAACAGGTGAGCTCTTCACTTTTGTGTTGCCGATGCCGTGCACACGCTTGGCTTGCCAGGTGATGGGGTTTGGCGGCTTGATGAGCCAGCTTGAAGGCTCATCACCATCGACGACAGGAAACGAGGCGATAGCCAGCTCCACGAGGTCAGGCGGTGTGTGGCCATTACCCTCAACGTCGACGACTACGATGGGCTCGGAGGGCCACTGAAACTCCGTATCAGTCATCAGATATTCCTCTGCGCTTCCGCGCGTCCATGGCGATCATAGTGATGTGGCTTGTCGGCATCGTGCACCTGGTACCCAAGCGTGTGCTGCATGAAGTACCGGCGCTGTTCATCGAGGCCGCGAACAATGATGGAGCGTTCTGTTACCACCGGTTCACCCTCAGCGCCCAGCCGCTGGCATAGGCTGCTGAGAAGCGCCTCATCGGGCTTCTTCCAAGCGGCCTGGCATGTGGCGTATTGAGCGGAAGGGCAGGTATCACATAACTCGGTGATGCCGAAATGGCCGTTGTAGTCGGGCTGCTGGTGAGCATAGGCCACCCCACATGAGGTCTTGCGGAAGATCGGAGTGCTTGGAGCGTGCGCTTGATACATGCTCAGCAACCGTTGCTCCTCGTCCAGCGGCAGCAGCTTGCGTCTGGCGGTTGAGGTGTAAGGCTCGGGAATACCCTGGCTTTGGTAGTACTGGGCAATCTCTTGTCGATAAAACAGCCCGCTGAACACCGTTGCGTGGGCGTGTTTTGCGAGCTGCGCAGCGCGAGCGATGTGTTCTTCGGAATCGTTGAGCCCAGGGACAATCGGGCGCCAGTAGAGCAACGTCCGGTAACGCTGTGCATGCTTGAACAGGGTTCGCAGGCTATTGGCTGCGATCGAAGATTTGATGGGCTCGATCTTCGGGTCTTCGATGCCTGAGTAAGTCACCAGCACCGTCAGCTTGATGTTCGTCAGGGAATTGAAGCGCTCGCAGTCCTCGGGCGTCACCCGCCAGCGAGTGATCACAAGCACGTTATTGGTCAGCCCTGCCTCATCGAGCAGTCGCAGCAGGTTATGGGTATGGCCTTTCACGTCCGGAAGCATCGGATCGGTTGCTCGGTTGAAGAGCTGAATCGGCGTGATATGAGGCTGGAAGAAGCGATGCGAAACAAACTGCCTGAAGGCTTCTTCGTCGGTCATCAAGGCCTGGGGCGTGCGCTGCTCGAAGTTACCGAAAAGGTGCCTCACGCAGTAGCTGCAGTCCAGGGGGCAGCCGACGATATGGTTCAGGCTTAGGCCACTTTTACGGTACTCGACAGGATCCCGGAGGCTCGGGTTGACCAGTGCCAGCTGCGTGGCGTTGATGACAGCGACGTTTCTATCCATGGACGCGCTCCTTGCAACCGGACTGAGTTGCAAATGTTCCTTCGAGGTGTGCCTATCCATCCTGGAGCGTGCTCGGAACGGGGGGTGAAGCACTACCAGGCAGGCGAGCTGGTAGGCTATCAATTAGCCATCAAGTGAGCAATGATGGTTCAGACGATTTCCATGCGGATTTACACTCCTTCTCTTGGCGAGGAAATCGTCATTGCCATGCATGCCCATGCGTCAGATCAATGCCCCGTTGATCCCCAACTGCTCTGGAAGCTCGGCCCATCCGATATGGGAGGTTGAGTTGGTCGACTGATTTGAATCGTAACCGGGATCGGGAAATCCACACCCACCATCGCTACCTCACCCTGCTTTAGGTTCGGCAGGAATGCTGCAGCGGAGCGATCGATCTCACCGCAGGCTCGCTCAACGACTTCGCGGTCACGGTCGTTCGTAAGCCGGTGGACGAGCAGGGTACCCATCTGACTGAGCACGCCTTCGGTTATATCGCGTGGTCGCTGGGTCGCCAGGCAGATGTTCAGCCCGTATTTTCGACCCTCCTTAGCGATCAGTTCGAAGGCATCCAGATTCTGTAGGTCATCCTCGTTGCCGACGGTTTTGCCTAGGAAATTATGGGCCTCGTCTAGGATGGTGATTAGCGGCCTCGTCCTGAAAACCTCAGCCCGGGCTCGCTGCAGTAGAAGTCTGCCGATAACGTTGGCCACTACCTCACGGGCGTTGAACTCGTATCCAATTGAGCTCAAGCAGACCCTAAACAGCTTCTTGTCGCCACGAATGAAACTGTCCAGTTGATCTACGAAACTGGAAAGGCCGGCAGCGGGATTGAAGACGCAGCCGAGCGACGGCGACTCCATCACGCCGAGGATGCGGGTCATCAGGGATGAGCAGTGTGAGATCTCGTTACTGGCACCTCCAAAACGCTCTGAATCGTTGAAAGAGGTCGGGTAACAACACTCCTGCACCAGCTGAGATACCAGCTTGCGAGGGTTAAATGGCGTTGTTGGATTTCCTACTAGGCTTGCGTTGTTGTCTCTGTTCATGGCCTCGCGATAGACCTCTTTTGATTGGTCTACCTTAAAGACGATGTGCCTCGGGAAGAGGTCAGGTGCGAGATGTACGAGTCGTAGGCTTTTGATCGCTTCCCTCAGCTTAGGGCCTTGGGTTTTGCCTGATGGCTGGAAGAGGGCTATGAAGTCGGACTCAGTGAAACTCGTCGGTGGAATTGCGACTTCTATAGAACCTCCAGCCAGGTGTAGAGGGCTGCCAAGGTGGCAATGAACCGTGTCATCCCCAACAAGTGAGCGGTACTCTCCCGTGGCATCGATCAGCACTACTTTGGCTGAGAAGCGTCGACACTCTTCGATCAGTTTGGATGTCGTCCAGCTCTTGCCTCCGCCTGTGGAACCCAGGATTGCGCAGTGCCGTCCGAAAATTTTCTCGGGAGTGACAGCAATAGGAAATCCGCCATCCCCGGCTACGTGACCAAGATTCAACGCTATCTCAGGTGGTGCACCGTTCACCCCCGTTGAGGTCAACAAAGGGATCTGGGAAATAAATTCTCCAGGGGCAGAATAGACCCGATCGCCAAGCCGTGGGTATGAGCTAACTCCTGCTGTGACTCGCAGTGATTGCGGGTTTACGGAGCCCAGAAGGCGTATGAAGCCGATTGCGTCGATTTGGCGGCTACCTGCAAAATCCTGTGAAATCTCCGAGCGATCCCTGTCAGGCAGCGTCACCTCGATTATGCGCCCGAGCAGCACTGCTTGCTGGCCTTCAATGAGCACAAGCTCGCCGACCTCACCTTTGCCGTAACGGTTGTGGCCCAAGTACTGGCCGCTTACATTGCCGGCATGCGCCAGGTTCGTCTTTACCAGCTGGGCACTCACACTCGAAACCACACCAATTTTGAGATTGCTGACCAGAATCCCGTCGAGAGCACTCATGCGTTTTGGCTCCCCAGGCGTCTGACGGCATTCGCCAACTGCTCAGCTGGAGAAGCTGTTCTCAGGTGCGGAATGTGGCTGACCAGATCGCTGAACGAGCCACTGACGAAGTGGATGTCCAGGCCACGCTTGGCGAGGTCATGGAATCTGCCCCAATAGTCGCTTGAGCCATGGTGTCCCCGGTTATGCAGGTGCGTGATGCACTGGAAATCGCAGAGTATTAGTTTCAGGCTCGGGTTGGATTGGATCGCTGAGAAGATTGGCTCAGAGAGGTGATCATCGTTGAAGCCGAAGCCCCCCACGATGAGGCAACTGTTGGGCTGACGCAGAAACTCCAGGTAGCGCGACAGAAGCTCTAGGTGAGGCTGCAGGAATGCCTGCTGGTATTTGCCTTTGGCTGGGTAGATGAGGCACGCGTTCGCAGGTGTAGGCGCTGTGTCCTCGTAGATGTCCTTTCCCTCTCTGCTCCAGCTCACCGATCCATGCAACTTCAGTAGCTGGAACACACCTTCGGCGAACTCATGACCTTCCACCTCTCGCCTGACGATGTCGTAGCTGAAATGTTTCCCATCGAAACGCCGCCTGCGGGTGTAGGAGAATCCATCAATGGCCATCATCCCGAGGTCAGAGGCTGCTGTCTCGAAGCACATGTCATAGTTTGTGGTGAAGACCTTCAGGCGAGGGTCTCGGACTCGTCGCCTCGCCAGCTTCTGCAGCAACTGCCTGTATGCAGAGATATCGGCGCTCGGGGCTCGCAGGAATGCTGAGCATGCATCCAGGATGACTGCTTTGACCTCGCTGACAAACCCTTCGACGGTGGCGTCTTTGTTGAAGGCGAGATAGGCGTCGCATTGAGAAAGGAAATGCTCGATATTTGGATTTATGGTTTCTTTGTAGCGCACCACATCCATCACGCGCCCTGCCGCTTCAGTGGGATCCCCTGAGCCGGGTGTGCACATGGAGCGCTTCCACAGATCCCACATGCTTGGCCCACCTGGTGCACCAAGCGAAGTCCCACTTCCAGCCAAAAAGCCAAGATTGGGAACTTGCAGTGCCGCAGCGAGCATGTCCGACAGTGCTGTGCGGTTGGAAACGATCCTTGCTGGATCAGGTGGTGGTACGCCATTGAGGACGATGTAGGCTTCTTCATTCAAAGGCGCCCAATCAGAAGCCCCTGGTGCTAGGTAGGCTTGAAGGCCCTTACGGTTGGCATCTAGCTCCACAGGTTTGTCAGCAGGGGGCGGGGGGGCTACGGCTTCTACAGAAAGGGCTGGGGCTGGCGGGGCGTTTTCGTTGGACATCAACACGATCCTTGAGTGGGCGTATCCCGATGGCGTGCTATGGGCCAATCGAGTGCGCGTGATGAAACCTATGGGCAACGCAGTATTGGCATAATGACATCGGTGCTATGACGCCGGAAGTGGGGTAGGAGGGTGAATCTAGTGAAATTAGTTACAAGGCTCATCGGCTAGCCGGCGAGGGGAAGAGAGCTGCTACAACCAATACGTCGTGGTGATCGCTCATATCGTCTCCCGGCTTCGCGGCCAACCGGCCAAAATGCTCATCCCGCTTCCGGCTCCCCCAGGCAAGCTGCCACGTTGAGCGTGATGGGGGTCTTACCGACCTCGCCTTTGGGGCTGGCAATGGTGAAGGAAATGCCGCGCGGCGATGTTCTTTCTCTAGGATCTAGGCCTGGAATTGAGATACCCGACCGCTCAATGAAGCTCCGCAATGCTGCAGGCGATGGAGATCTGGCATTCTTGCTGCCTTCATCAGTCTCCCACTGCCGCCAGGTGCGTGGCTTGACCAAGGTCATTCTGACGGCCAGGCGCGCGCTCATCTTTGCCTTCAAACGAGCCATTTTTGAGCCGCCGGCGTTGTTTTTCGTTCTCCTTAGGTCACCGGGGTGGCGTGGTGTTGAGGGTCAGAGGTTTCCCAAGGTGGCGTGCGAAGAAATGAGAGCTTTGCCTCGGCGAAATGAATTGGTTACCCAGTAAAATCCGAGCGTCTTGACACGTCTCGCGTGTCTTCTAATCTGATACCAGACGCCTGCTGCAAGCGTTCCGCCGTGAGCTGGAAGCGGCCAGACCATATGACAAACTACTGCCCCGTTCGGCGGGGAGATCGTTTTCTATTGTCTGGAGATCGCGATGAAGCCAGACCTACCACCCGTTTCTCCCCTTAAATTCCCTCCCCTGAACCTTGATCAGCCCCTTGAAAGCCGTCTCAAGCTACCGGATGGGAGCATGGTGAAAGAGGGTTACCGAGATCCCGACTGTTTTGACATACATTGCCAGAGCAGATTTGGAAGGAGCTGGTCATCCATAAGGGCCGAGTGTATTGAACACCTTGAAGCTCGCCTCGGCGCGATCAGCGTACGGATCAAGACGCTAGAAACCTTGTTAAAGCAAGGGCAGCCCCCCGAAAGCCTTCTCACAGCGTATGACGACATCTATGAACAACTTGAGATGGTATACGCGGATGGCTCGTTGGGAGCGTTGGTAATGATCTCAAAGCTCTATCTTGTGGGGGCCCAGTTCCCTCCGCTGGCTACGCCTGGCGGAGGCCTCAAAGCTGCGGTGATGGCTGTAGAGTTCGGCTATGTCTCAGCGTACAGCTTTTTGGGGGATTTCCACCTGGCGGAGGGCCGTGTTTATGAAGCTGCCGATGCCTATGAATCAGGTGCGTACAAAGGATGTAGTGCCTGTAAGTACCAGTTGGGTCAGTTCGCGGAGCGTGGTGTTGGGGGGCAGTTGAAAACCGTTCGAGCCGCATTCGATTTTTATGCAGAAGCCACAATGGGAAATTACCCACCTGCATGGGTAGCGCTTGCTCGGCTTTGGTTGCGTAATCCAAGGGAGCTGCCGAGACCTGAGCATCTTGTTGAGATGTTGAAGGATTGCATCGAAATGAGGTGCGAGGGGGCTGCAACGGCCTTGGCTGAGTATTATTTGGCTCTTGGCCCATCCTCCGACACGAAGTTTGTGATGATGTCGCTCTACCGGTGTGCAGCGGTCGGAGGCGATATCGAAGCGCAGCTCAAGCTCGCGAGCTTGCTGGCGGGTGAGGGGGCTTGGGAGATGGAAATCATGCCAGATCCTGAAGAGGCGTTATGTTGGTACGAGCGGGTGTACAGTTCTGAAAATGCTTCGCCCGACCAAGTAGTTCTGGCGCACATGAAGCTCGGCCACCTGCTCATGGCCATGCAACAATATGACCGAGCGGCACATCATTTTGCCTTCGCTTCGGACACTCACCTTGAAGCTGCTGAGCTGCGCCAAATTTGTGAAGAAAAGGGAGAGAATCTCAGGAGCTGGCGGTTGCACAATTGTAATGGATCGGACTCCGTAGGGAATTAAGACGAGTGTCAGGGATGTAGGGCGATATGATCCTCTTAATCGCCCTGCTGGCTCTGATTTACCTGAGTAGGCGAGGGGCGGGTTCAGGGGCTCCGTTAGGCATAACCTGTTTCTTGCCACTCACGAGAATATAAGTGTCTGGCTGCCACTCAATCGGAGCTTCGCTGTATTCGACGGCGTAAGTTTGTGTGGCCTTTGCGCTGGGGGCCGGCGACCACTTGGGACTCGATCCAATACCCCAGGCTAAGACAGCCTTGCCTCCGGGGACTCACTTTGAAGCCACACAACACTCCCTCAATCCTCACTGACGAGGAGTTCGAGACCATGATGAGTTAACTTCGGCACGGCAGAGCGCTGGATGCTTGAGCGACTGTTACTGAACCGTGCCCAAAAGCAGCTCGGTGTCGTTCAGTCGGAACAGCAATGGTCGACTGATCGTCGTCAACCAATCGACGATGGCAATCACTGAGCCCAATCATGTGGCGGCTCAGCAACCGACGCCCACGACGAGCTCTTTAAGAGTAGTAGACGCATCTGCTTGATACGGTTTGTCCTACTTTGAGGCTGTAGATCTCCGCATTTATCCAGGTAGTGAGGATGCGGCCTCCATCAGTTTCTGAGTCATCACTGACCGCCTGTACGCATGCAACGTAACACCTTGCTCGCCGAGGCCAGCGCGAAGTACCCACCGATGAAATATTCGAGCAATTCTCACCATCTCCAAAGGCCCAGGCCCAGTGCGACGTGTGAAAAGCAATCCGCCCGGAACAGCGTTCGAAAATTCCACGCTCCGCAAAACTACAGATTGTGTATGGGAGTGACTGTCTCGACGAGAAGATTTGGGTGCAGCCAGAAATACGGTTTTACCTACTCCGTGTTTTGCTCCAGAAACATCGAGCGCTCGAAATCCTAATGAAAGCAGTTCGTGCAGTGCCATCTCCATTTCCTGGCCAGAGTAGCGCGCTGCAATGGCGATTTGATTTAACTCGTCAGGAGTCAAGGCCCGTACTACAAGAGGGCGAGCCTGGGATTTGCCAAGGTTGGAAGATTTTTTAGTCATCTTGATTCCAAAAAAGCTTGCGATCTGCCGTTGGGGAAAATTCGGTTAGAAGTGATTAGTTATCTAAGTGCTGGTGCGCAAAATTGTCAATATTTGATTTTAGTTAAGTTGAGTGTTGCTCTTGCCCATCCCCCTGGCGCAGGGGCCAGCCAGCGCGCTGCAGCTCGACCGGGTGTGCTAACAGAGCCTATCTAGAGAATCGTTACACTATAATATTTATATATATCAATAGTTTAGCCTGTTATTGGCTTTGCGCTGAATCCAGCAGCGAGCCCTTTCGTTGGGTTTTGCCCAAATTGGGCAAAAACCATCACCTGAGGTTGAGCCTACTGTAGCGGGTGCTCAATCAACGCTATAAAAACATGCATCAGCAGATGCATGGATGTGAACAGATAAACAATATTTCTCAACTTTAAAGTTCCGGCCAATATGACGCTGGATAATATATGCAAGGTAAAAAATAGTTGCCATGTCGAATAATAGATGCTAGGTATGATATAAAGAATTAATGTTAGTGGCCATGATAATCACAACCGCGTATTCATATTTTCCAAGTGTTAATTTTTCAGCAAGTGAGTTGACGCAGGCTCGCAATTTTTTTTCTGACCATAAAGTCAGGACTACCTTGGATCAAGGGTTAAGATTGTTTGATATGTTTATGGTCGTTACTAATTTGAAGCGAGAAGATTTAGATGACGAGCTAATAATGTCTAAATTTTGGGGCTTTCTATTGGTGGAGACCGATGTTGCTTATCACCATGCTTGGTTGCTATTGACTAAGGTCAGGCATGTTGCGCACCTGCTAGGCATCAATGTTGATAGATTTCGTGATATTTGTGGCGCAAAAAAGGAGAAGGAATGTCGGCTTGCATATTCCAGGGTGCCAAAAAATTACATCAAGCTTAAATACTATAAGGGCTGGTGGGTAAAATATCATGATGATAAGCCGATATTTATAAACTTGGTGGCAGTGCACCATCAATATGGTGAAGGCTTGTGTGAGAAGATATATCGGAGATGTAGGGACTACATACAAAAATTTCCGAAGACTACTGGGATCTCAAAAAATAGAAGTATCTCGATGTTGATGAGGGCTGTAACTGAGCATTTCTGGAATGTCGAAGAATTGCGCCTCCTTGACAATCCTTTAGAAATGCACGATTTTTTTTCCACAGCTTTTGACATCGAATATGATCGCTGGGTACGTAAAGGATTTAAGTCCAAGGTTTTCATGAGTGATTGGCGTGCGATGATGCTAGTTGTTGAAGAAGTTTTCATTGCGCATGGCTTCTTGCCAGAAAAGTTATTTGACTTCAAGTTTCATGAGTATGCGGAGCTGGTAGGGAATAATCCGTTTCAATCTCAAGGAGAAGACAAAGGCATTGTCAGTTCTATTACTGCTATTCCTTTGCATATTCAGAATGAGGACGCTGCGCAGAAGTTATATCATCAAATAAATAATGATGCTGCGAAGCTGAGAGCTGCTTGTGAAGCAGCTAGAGCAGCCACGCTTGCCAACCACAGGCGCCGGATCGAAGCGAGCAAGGTTGACGTAGACTCGCCTGGTTTTTCTGATACTTACAGTAAGGAAGAGCAGTCGTACATTATTCTTTGCAGGAAATGGGCGCAGCGACCATATTTTACTGACGATGATCGGGAATTCGAAAATTACTTTGGTGCACGTAAAACCTATGTGAGAAATACGCTGGGACTGCTGGATAGCACGACGTTGCTACCCTTTATTTATCTTCTAATTCTTGAATGCCCTAGCATTACAGGCTCGTGGTTAAATAAGCATCGTGTCACAGATAAATTCGGACAGAGATTTGGGTTTGATGATGAGCTCAACAGCGCTGTGAGTTCTAAACCCAGGAGAGGGGCGAAACTAGCGCGTCAGATAGTTAGGTCAACACCGAAGGCGCGAGAGTTGTTTCCTGAAATATATGAGCTGACAGCTGAAGCACGGGAGTATTTAGAGCGCGAGAATGATCCAGCTCAACACTACACTTTTCTGAGCACGGCAACAGGTATAACACGGCCTAAAAGGATTCCAAATATCAGAGGAATGGCTGTTCAAGGAAATGGGCAATCATTGCTGGCTATGCGTATTTTGGATCAATTTGGTGATCAAGGGACGGTGATGCTTAAACGAATTTCCTTGAAAAGAGTGAGGGTCACCGCAGCCGTAATCGTTTATTTTCAAACAAACAGCGTGCAAGCCATGTCAGAGGCTTTGGGGCATGAAGACTATAACGCCAAGCTCATTGATAAGTATTTGCCAAAAGCGATACGTAAGTTCTATCTCGGGAGATGGATCCGGCTGTTTCAGAATGGAATGATTCTTGAAGCATTCCAAGGGACTCAATACTTGATGGAAGTAATGGACGTGAATTCACTCGATGAGATGAACGAGTTTATTCGCCTTCACAAGTTAAAACCATTGCCCCCTCAACTTACCTTGGAGAACTGGCTTCCTGCAGACCAGCGCAATCCCTCCCAAACACAGGCTGAAGGCGTCCTGCCGGTAGATTACGGTATATCGACTTTTATGATCTGCATTGATCACGTAATAGTTCAACTGCAGAACGCAGGGCGTGAGGTGCCGCAGGAGCTTGAATCATGGCAGCTACATGCGGCGTTCACACGGCATGCTGTGGAGCTTTACAAAAGAGGTGAACTGGAAATTATTTCTGATCAGGTTGCCACCATCTTGTCCAGCATAGAACTATCAATTCCTCTCGTAGCAAATATTTACCAATGGATTGGTTTGGAGTATTTGGAGAAAGCATGAAGGATTCTGAAGAAGCCAAGGATTATAAAAATGACGGTGTTCTTGAAGAAGCTCAAGCCGATCTTGGCTCAATGCGCTATTACGAACGAAGGCTGTATCTTAAGCAGTTAAGAGATCAAGGAGGATTTGGCGATCTGGAAATGGACTTCCCCAGTTGGCTGGTTGAAGGTACGTCATTCGAATCCAATGTGTGGGAATGCCGCTTCGGAAGCGAAGGCAATTATGTAAGAATGTCTGTGGATTTTAACGTAAGCTTAGAAGATGGTAGTTTGCTTACGGAGGCTGCCAATGCTCAGCTGCTGAGGGGGTTCAAGGCCTTCTTGGTTGTGCAGTTGCATCCCAGGTACAACAATAACCAAAGGCGGCAAGGTGAAACAGAGGCCGAGATATTTAAATGCGGCCTTAAATTTGTCGATCACATACTGATGAATGGTGAGCGATTTCAGCTATCGAAGCTGGGGCTTAACTTGATGAGGAAGGTAGACTTTACGGACTACCTGATTAATCACACGAAATATCCCGCATCTACCTACCTTTACAGTTATCCAACCAGGCTTGCAGTGCTTCTAAGGAAAGTGTCTGCCGGTATCATGCATAGTGATATTGAGTTGATCGCTGAAAGTTTTCCCTTCCTGGATGATATTCCCCCGGAGTGGGAGCGCGAACTAAATTTAGATGATGGCGAGTTATTGCGTGCGCGTGCTTATATTTATGATAATGCCTTGTACAAAAATGCACTTGGAGTAAGGCAGTACAATTCAGCCATCTTTACACAAATCCTGTACAGAAATACGCTAGCTGGTAAAAGCCTGGTGCCGAAGACCTTTCCTGAATTAAATGAAGGTTTCACTTGGAAGACCGAGTTTCCGCCTGTCCCTGTTCGTAACGAGAGCACAGTTCCGGTTTCCAAAAAAATGCTGAGTAGGCATTTTAACGCTGTGCGACTAATGGGCTTGGCGCAACAGTTGGTATCCGGGTTGAATTTTAATCTGAAGGTGCTAGCCAAAGTAACTTATCGCTCAGTATATAAAAGGATTCCAAAAAAGGTTGAGGGGAATTTTCGCTCCTTGCCAGGAGAGGTTGTGTACAAGTTGATTCGCGACTCGCACGTGTATATTAGAAACAATGCGAGGGCAATATTCTGGAATGTTATTGCTCGCGCCATTGATAATAAGGTGCATGGCAGATATATCAAGGCGAATCACCGATCAGCTTGTAATGACAGAATTCGGCGCGGAATGATCTCGAATGCTGATAAGTACGAGTGTTGGCTTACGCCGTTCTCAGAACGAGATGAGGAGTACTATGATTATTTCAGGTCTGATAAAAGTCTGCATGACTCATTTGTAACACTGATGGGGGCTTATTTAATCATACTCGGTGCGCTAACTGCAAGAAGGCAAGGGGAGTTGCTGGGGATGATGGAGGGCAATTGTTTAAAGCCAAATAGAAACCCCAACCTTCCCGAAAACAAATGCATACAGTACGAAATTGGCTTCATGGCCGGAAAAACAGGTGATCGTCATGCAAAGGAGTTTCTGACTGTACCCATTCCCAGGTTGGTAGCGAAGTTGTTGTGGACACTTAAGGCAGTACATCAGGATTGTGTTCGGCTGGATTTGATTCCAAAAAATACTCCGCTACTTATTTTTGTTCGGCCTGATAATTTAAGCTTTAGGCAGATGTGCCCCACAACCTACAATGCGTGTTTGAGTACTATTTGTGATTTCACCCAAACACCCACGGTCATCTTGGAAAGCGGGCAAGTAGCACGTTTCTACGTCAGGCAGCACCAATTGAGGCGCTTCTTTGCCATGGCTTTCTTTGCGGCTGCTGGGTTCAAAGATCTCGATGCTCTCCGTGCATTTTTGGGGCACAGTGATATTCAGCACCTTTATACATATATAGTGGAGATTACGCCAGGTGCTATGCTTCAAAGTGTGAAGACGGAAGCCCTTGCGAAAGCCGTGTTAGCTAAGGATTCGAGTATTGAACACCTTAATACTGTCAAGTATGCATTGTGTAAGATGCATGTGCTTCACGATATGAGCATTAAGACCATCCCTGAATTACGCATGATTTTGGAGAAAGCTGCTGCATGTGAGGATGCACCCAGTGCCGAGGAGCTGGCCAAGTTATCTGATTCCGAAGTTTACTCAAACCTTAAGCATCTTGTAGCTTCGAAATTGATTGACCTTGTTCCTACACGTGCGCGCCTGATGACCAGCGATGGTGTGCAAGCCGATATCCATCTGATGGTGAGGGTAAATCATTGATGGATGGCAAGCGTAGGGCCACCAAAGCCTCAGTTGTCCAGCTGATTGAACTGCTGACCCAAGCAGCAAATACACCTTCCGAATTTTCACAAGATGACCTCCTGCGGGAAGCTGTCAAAACTCAAGTGAAACTGGCTGCATATTGCAACGAGGAACGAGGTATTGTCGGATGTAGCCTTAACACTTTCAAGGCACTGGCTTGCACTCTAGGGGAGGGCTTTACAGGGGTTGAAGCCTTAAGGGTTAAGGCCGAAAAAGCCCTCAGTCGACGTCCTAGGGCACGTGTCACTAACTCTCGCAGGGATTTGCAGGAGAAGAAGGCTAACCTTGAAAAAATTATCGCATCTCAAGATCGAGATTTGCAGCAATTAAGTCTTGTGGTCAGCGAAATGAAAAGTCTCTGCAATCACTTGGTTGATCTGGACTTGATTGATAGGAAAGCCTATTACGAACTTGAAATAAGCAGAATCAATCAGATGCTGCAGAAAAGGAGGAAATAAATGGCTGGCTCACAGTTGCATCGCCCACTTGCTCCCGGAGCCAAGCTGAAGGCCGGATTGACCTATGATGCCGATATAGGGGAGGGCGCTGAGGGCATTCCATGTTTTTATTGGACTAATGGACAATATTGCTTTGAGGTGAATTCGTACATTCTACATATGTGGGTCAATGAGAAAAAGTCCCTGACCAATAAAGGTGGTTCGCTCAGGCAAGATTGCATGCAACTCAGCCATTTGATTAGGTTTGTAGAGAAGAACCGACTTAGTTTCCTGCGGCTGACTGATACTTATTTTACGATGTTTATAAAGGGATTAAGCGCAGGGGTAGATGAGGACGGTGAATTAGCTCGTCAATCCAGTATCGTGCGATCTATTGGCTCGCGCTGCTTAGATTTCTTGTCTTACTGCGGTGATTTTTTTGACTTTCCGGATTTCGTGGCGCTTGGCGGAGTCATTCGTGGAGTTAAAGTGGATGCCGCCATGCGAAGTAAGCACATGTCGACCTACCGTCGAATCTCTTGGTATCATCACTCTTTTCCTGTCTCCTCAGAAGACGGGCGCAGAGAGCCTGTTACCGACAGTTCAATAAAAGCTCTGAGGATCGCTGCCAGAAAACAGCCATTACAGAAGGGCGCGAGATCCAAGGTAATTATTTCGGTGCTGATAAATACTGGGTGCAGGCGTATAGAGGCCGCTCGCATCACTGTGCCGGATATTATGGAGGCATACCGTTCAAATCTAAGTCATCCATTATTACGTGTGCCGTCCGCTAAAGGTCATAATGAGTATCGATTTGTGCCTGTGCCGCACGTAGTTCTTAAGTCCTGGGTCGACTACATAACAGACTTTCGGAAACCTATGATTGACAAATGGTGTGCTAGGCATAAGCAGAAATTCGATGATCATGGCTTTCTTTTTATTTGTGTAAAAAGTTGTCAGCCGCTCTGCATAAATACACTGACGAATGAAATTGGCGACCTTAAAAAGCTTGCTGGTCTTGAAGTGCGTTCTCACCCTCATATGTTTCGTCATCGTTTCATCACGGACAAATTTAAAGAACTCATTCTTCAGTACGATCTTCAGAATACTGATGTGATGCGCCGGGCCCTTGCCAATTCTGAAGTGATCAAACGGGTGCTTCAGCAATGGTCAGGGCACAAGCTCACGGAAAGCCTGGATCGCTACATTCATCTTGCGTTCAACGAATTGGCCCGCATGGAGAAGGTGGTAGAAGGGGTGTTCGTTGAGGCGTCTGTGAAAGCCCTGGATGCATTGCTCGAAGAGTATTACGAGGACTGGCAAGCGGGGCTGATCTCTGCGCAAGAACAAGCAGAGCGGACGAACAAGGCCGTGAAGGACTTCCTTCGCACCCGGGGTTCGCGTTGACCAAGCTGGTGGACTGCTCGCCTGTAAAAGATCTCCGGAGAAGATGAGACTTACGCCTTGGAGGCGAATGCTGCACCAATGGCTGTCAGGGCCCACCGGGAGCTAAGTCTGTACTCAGGGCGCGCTCCTGGCCCCTTTGTACCGCGCTCAGCCGTCATGGCATTATCGAGCCAGACGAAGGAAGGAACAATGAAGTTCAAGGGAAGAGATGGAGTAGAAGTCACGATCCCAGATGGATGCCATGGATTGCAAGGTCGCGACGGACGCATGGTTGGGATCAGGCCGGGCGGTCATGGCCTTCAAGGTCGAGATGGAAGGATGGCTGCAATTCCCAAGGGTGGTCACGGCCTTCAGGGGAGGGATGGGCGTATGGTCGCGATCCCCAAAGGTAAGCACGGCGTGGAAAATGAGAAAGGCAGGATGCAGGCGAAGGGTTAAGCGGCAGGGAGGGGATTGGGGTAGGGCGACTTTGAGAGAGGTTCAGGAGCAGTGAGTTAGGTCGATTATCGCGGTTATTGCATTATCTACTCCCCTGAGTAGGCTTCGAGATCGATGTCAGTACCCGCTCAAAGCACTGGAGTTCGATGTTGAAGAGGGTAGGGTTTTGATCGAAATCGGGGGGTTAAGTGGTTCGTCTAGGAAAACGTTGAGGTCCTGCATGCGCGTTTCCAGTCGTTCTATCAGTGGGACGAACTATCGCATTGTCGGCGACTAATCAGCTATTGGTTTGTTGCGTAGGATTGTCTCCATTCCGTCGCCGCCGGCGATTCTTTCAGGAGAACCCACATGAAACTGTTGCACATCGATTCGAGCATTCTCGGCGACAACTCGGCTTCCCGTCAGTTGAGCCGTCAAGTCGTCGACGCCTGGCAAGCTGCCGAGCCGAGCGCCGTAGTCACCTACCGCGACCTGGCCGCCGATGCGATCAGCCACTTCTCGTCGACCACGCTGGTTGCCGCCGGCACCACCGCCGAACTGCGCGACGCTGCGCAACAGCACGAAGCCGAGCTGAGCGCTTCGACCCTGGCCGAATTCATCGCGGCCGACGCCGTAGTCATTGCCGCGCCGATGTACAACTTCACCGTTCCAACCCAACTGAAAGCGTGGATCGACCGCGTTGCCGTCGCCGGCCAGACGTTCCGCTACACCGAAGCCGGCCCTGAAGGCCTGTGCGGTGGCAAGAAAGTGGTGATCGTGTCGACTTCCGGTGGCATCCACGCCGGTCAGGCCAGCGGCATCGCTCACGAAGAATATCTGAAGCTGGTACTGGGCTTCCTCGGCATCACCGATATCGAAATCGTCCGCGCTGAAGGTCTGGCCTATGGCGAAGAAGTGCGCAACAACGCCATGAGCGCTGCGCAAGCGAAGATCAGCGAGCAACTGTTCGCCGCGGCGTAAGGCTTGCGTAAAGAACAGCTGATGTTCAGGTAATCCCCCAAAAACTCTGTATTCTGGTTCCGCAAGGGCCGAATACGGAGTTTTTTGTTTCTGGCTGTTACATAATCTGGCCCGGGTTATGCAGTTTCAGCACATCCGACGATGTGGTCCAACAGGGTAGGGCATTCATGAGGCATCTTTGTGCACTGTTGCTGATTTGCCTGCTGGCCAGCCTGAATTCAGTGCAGGCCGCACCGGGGCGGCACCCTGTCTGGAGCGTCGGTTATCACGAGATGACCTTTCTCGACCCGCTCGATCTGCAACCGATGCGCGCCATCGCTTTTTACCCGTCCAGTGACCGTGAGCACATGAGCTTGCTTGAGGGCTATTCGGTCGAGGCTGGAGAAGACACCAAAGTCGCGATCGGCCGCTTTCCGATGTTGATGCTGTCCCACGGCAACACCGGTACGCCGCTGGCCCTGCATGACTTGGCCACTTCACTGGCGCGCAAAGGGTTTGTCGTGGTGGCGGTGATTCATCCCGGCGACAACTGGCGCGACCACAGCCGACTTGGCACGTTGAGTAATCTCTACGGGAGGCCAATCCAGATTTCCCAAGCGATTACCGCGACCCTCGCCGACAACATGCTGGCGCCGTTCGTCAATGCTGATCAGGTCGGTGTGATCGGTTATTCGGCCGGTGGCGAGACCGCGCTGATTCTTTCCGGGGCGCAACCGGATCTGGATCGTCTGCGCCGCTATTGCCAGGAACGCCCGGACGATCACGACGCCTGCAACACCCAGGGCGAGCTGATTGTCGATCGCGATGACTTGCAGCCGGTGGCCGATCCACGGGTTCACGCGTTATTGCTGATGGCGCCGCTGAGCCTGAAGTTCGGCCGCCACACCCTCGCCGATGTGCACGTACCGGTGCTGCTCTACAGCGGCGACGGCGACAAACTGGTGGCCTTCGATAAAAACGCTGCGGCTTTGGCGCGCAAACTGCCCACTGCGCCGGACTTCAAACTGCTCGCCGGGGCAGGGCACTTCGTGTTCATGGCGCCGTGCACCGAAGAGCAGATCCGCGCCATGCCGGCGTTGTGCACCGATGCCGACGGGGTGGATCGCGAGGATATTCATCGCAACCTGATATCCGAGGCCGGACGGTTTTTTGCCCATGCGCTGGGCAGATCGACACGGGCGGGGATGCAGACGGCGGATCAATAACTTCATCACCGCCACCAATTCCTGTAGGAGCTGACGAGTGCAACGAGGCTGCGATCTCTTGATCTTCAAAGCAAAATCAAAAGATCGCAGCCTCGTTGCACTCGTC
>NZ_JASCPT010000066.1:0-32905 GCF_029959775.1 Pseudomonas sp. PS01270
CGATCAGACGATCCGAACCACCTTCAGCAACGCGGCGCTCGATCAGACGATCAGAGCCACCTTCAGCAACGCGGCGCTCGATCAGACGATCCGAACCACCTTCGGCAACACGGCGTTCGATCAGACGATCCGAACCGCCTTCGGCAACACGGCGTTCGATCAGACGATCCGAACCGCCTTCAGCCAGACGGCTTTCGATCAGCTTGTCCGAGCCGCCTTCAGCGACCAGGGTGTGAGCAGGCGTTACTGCAAAAGCGTTAACTGCGAAAACCGAGAAAGCGATGCCGAGAAGGGTTTGGCGTTTCATGATCGTGTGCTCCAGAAAGTTGTTTGTTTGTCTGGAGCCGATGTTACGCCGCGCAGTTTTTATGAGAACTTCATTGACGTGATGGTGAACATCGACGCCGATGATGTTTGCCAGGAGCGTTGATTCAGAGCGCTTTCGCCCGGATGCACAACTCGCCGCTGGCACGAATCAGCGCCAGGTCGTGCAGCGCATCGGCGGCCAGAGTGCCGCGGACATCGGCCAGCCATGCCGGGCAATTCGGATCCTGGCGATAGGGCGCGAAGGCGGCGTACTGCTGCAACAAGCGCTTTTGCAGTTCATCCAGGCGCGGGCGGATCTGTTTGCCCAGATCCGGACGCGGTGTGTCCGGTGCAGCACCTGCCGCTTGCCATTGCGCGAGCAGACCGTATTGCACCAGTTTGTTCGCTTCCATCTGTGCGGCGATCAGTTGCGCGACGTCGTCCGGATCGAGTTTGTGTTCGGTGGCCAGAGTTCGGGCATTGGCGATGACCTGCGCCTCGCGCGGGCTGTCCTGAATAGGCTTGCCGCTGTCCCATTTGGTCAACGCAACCAGATCACCGATGCTCAGGCGTTCACTCAAAGTGGCCAGTAGCGGTTTCAACGAAGCAGGCGCCGCTGCGGGTGCGGCTGCCTGAGTGTAGGCGGCCGACAGAGCGAGGAGGGAGCCAAGCAGAAAATTTGCAACGTTACGCATGAACCGAGCCTCAATAGTACGTGTCGACAGAGTCGCTGATTTACCACAGCCGCAACACTGACACAAAGCGATGCACGGCATTTACACAAATGCAAAACAGACAATCAACACCGTCTGGAAATGTTGATTGCACGCTGCACGCAACTCACCGAAGCTATCGTCAATCAGGCCTGCCGCCGTCGAGATGGACCTCCATTCAATGCAAAGCGCCACCTTCGCCAAACCGCTCTGGCAAACCTATCTGCTGTTTCTCGCGCCGATGGTGCTGTCGAACTTCCTGCAATCGATGTCCGGGACGGTCAACAGCATCTACATAGGCCAGATGCTCGGCACCCAGGCGCTGGCGGCCGTATCCGGCATGTTTCCTGTCGTATTCTTTTTCATCGCCTTGGTCATCGGCCTCGGCGCTGGCGCGGGCGTGTTGATCGGTCAGGCGTGGGGCGCGCGCGAAACGCACATGGTCAAGGCGATTGCCGGAGCGACGCTGCTGCTGGGTGTGTTGATCGGTTTGGTCGCGGCGGTGCTGGGCACGGTGTTTGCGCGCCAGGCACTGACGGGGTTAGGCACGCCGGCGGATGTACTCGATGACGCGGTGGACTATGCCCGCGTCATGTTGTGGATTTTGCCATCGCTACTGGTATTCGTACTGTTCACCCAATTGCTGCGTGGTGTCAGCGATACGCTGTCGCCACTGCTCGCGCTGATCGTCTCCACCGCCGTGGGGCTGGCGCTGACGCCAGCGTTGATTCGCGGCTGGCTGGGTTTGCCGCCATTGGGCATTCAGAGCGCGGCGTATGCCGGGCTGGCGGGGAATCTGTCGGCAATGGCGTGGCTGGCCTGGCGGCTGATCCGCAAGGGCCATCCGCTGGCGCCGGATCGAGAGTTCTTTGCCGCATTGCGACTGGATCGGGTCATTCTCGGCAAGGTCCTGCGCATCGGCCTGCCCACCGGGGTACAGATGATCGTCCTGTCGTTATCGGAGCTGGTGATCCTGGCGCTGGTCAATCAGCACGGCTCGCAAGCGACGGCGGCGTATGGCGCAGTAACGCAGATCGTCAACTATGTGCAGTTTCCGGCGCTGTCGATTGCGATCACCGCGTCGATTCTCGGTGCCCAGGCAATCGGCGCCGGGCATCTGCAACGCATGGGGCCGATCCTGCGCACCGGGCTGTTGATCAATGTGTGCCTGACCGGTGGCCTGATTGTGCTGGGTTATCTGTTATCGCACTGGTTGCTGGGCCTGTTCCTGACCGAGGACTCGACCCGGGCGATGGCCGAGCATCTGCTGCACATCATGCTCTGGAGCCTGTTGGTGTTCGGCTTCCAGGCCATCATCGGCGGGATCATGCGTGCCAGCGGCACTGTCCTGGTGCCGGTGGTCATTTCGATTATCTGTGTGGTCGGCGTGCAGTTGCCGACGGCTTACTGGCTCGACGGGCAGTTCGGTTTGCAGGGTGTGTGGATGGCGTTTCCGGTTGCCTATTTGGGGATGCTGATTTTGCAGACCCTGTATTACAAATTGGTGTGGAAGCATCAGAAGATAGAGCGGTTGATATAGGCGCTGGCATAACAACGGGTTGTTTGCTTAAGTCAACCAAGGCCCTCGACGACACACGCCGCCCGGAGAATGTCATGACGTTGCGATTGCTGCTGGTTGCCGCGTTTACATCGTGCGTCATGGTCGGTGCGCAGGCGGCTGAATATAACCGGGTCAACACCAGCGCCAGCCAGATCAGCTTCACCTATCAGCAGATGGGCTCGCGAATGTACGGCACCTTCGGCAAGTTCGAGGCGACGCTGGACTTCGATACCGACGACCTCGGCAAAGCCCAGACCACGCTGCATATCGATCTCGCCAGCATCGATGCCGGCAGTGAAGACGCCAATACCGAACTGGTGAAACCGGCGTGGTTCGACACCGGGAAATTCCCGCTCGCGGTGTTCAAGTCCAGCCGTTTTACTCAAGTGGACGAGCATCGTTACCAAGTCGCCGGTCAGCTCACGCTCAAGGGCATCACTCGCGAGGTCGAGGTGCCGGTGGAGTTGAAACCGGACAACGCCATCGGCATCTTCGACGGTGAGCTGGTGCTCAATCGAGAGGAGTTCGGCCTCGGCGCGGGGGAGTGGGCTGACAGCGTGGTGTCGAGGGACATCAACATCAAATTCAGGGTGGTGGCGCCACAACAGTGACGGTTCAATAGATCCGGCACGGTATGATGTCGCGGTTCGTCGACGGCTCTGATCATCGGCAACGTTTTTTATCGCCGGAGTTTGCCCATGCCACGCATCACCCACTACACCTCCCCATGCCCGGAAAGCGTCAACAGCCAGATCCTGCAAATGGTCGTCGATTACCTGACCGACATCAGTGCGGTCGGCCTCGGCCCGAGCAATCTGCTGTACAACGTTTATCAGTACGCGGTGGGTTATGAGGTGCATCTCTACCTTGAGGCGTTGAACGGCCAGAAGGGCACCGAGGTGGAATTGCTGGTGGCCACTAACGATGAAAACCCGGAGCAAGTCATCGGATTTCTCATCTGTCTGCCGGTGCAGGGCGATTGGGAGGCGTGCAGCGTCGCGTACATGGCGGTGCGTGAAGGCCATCGGCGTCAGGGTGTGGCGCGGGCGATGCTCGCGGACATGGTCGGGCGCTATCCGCATGCGGAAATGGCCTGCAGCATTGGCAAGGTGCCGTATTTCGAGGCACTGGGTTTTGAAGTGATCGGCCAGCGCGAAACCCAGGTGCTGATGAGCACGCGGCATTACCGCAGCAACGGCCTGCGCGGGTTCATCGACACCACGCCGATCTATCGCTCGCTGGAAGTGCAGCAGATTCACACCTATCTGCTGCAGAAGAACGGCAAGCGCGCGATGCTCGATGCGGAAAAACAACGCGACCGCCATCTGGACCAGACCAGCCGCCACGTAGAAGAATTTGTCCGTCAGCGCCTGACTCTGCATTGACCGGGAGCGTGCAATGGACGACTCAAGTACCGCCAGTCGTCCCTGCACAATGCCGGTTCATGCCGGACGCGATCCCGGCCAACCGGATTTTTTCAGCGCCGCCAGAAGCGTCTGCGCATCCAGGCCCGGCACCGAATGACCGTTGCCCTCGCTGCTGTTGCTGGCGAGCAGGGCATTGATGATCGCTTCTTCAACGGCTTCGGTCGCGGCCAGAAACAGCTCGCTGATGTGGTCGTTGTTGACCATGCGCAAACCGTCACAGGTGGCTGCGCGTTTAGCCTCGTAAGCGGCGGGCGGGACGTGATCATTGCCGGTGGCGAAAGCAATGAAGATGTCGCCGCTGTGGTCTTCGTTACCGCCGCCGGTGCGCGCCAGGCCCAGGCTGGCACGCTGTGCCAGACGCGTGCATTGATGGGGCAGCAGCGGCGCATCAGTCGCCAGGCAGACGACGATCGAGCCCATGCCCGGGTGCGGCAGCGCTGCCCGCAGAAACGGTGAATCCTTCTGTTCCATATAGCGCCCGACCGGGTAACCATCGACGCGTAATTCACTGCGAATGCCGTGGTTGGCCTGCACGATCGCGCCGACGGTCCAGCCTCCCTGGGCAGCACTCAAACGGCGCGATGCGGTGCCGATGCCACCTTTGAATTCGTGGCAGATCATGCCGCTGCCACCACCCACCGCACCTTCGCGCACCGGCCCGTCCACGGCGCCGTTCAGTGCCTCGGCGACATGCTCGGGTTTGACGTGAAAGCCGTTGATGTCATTGAGCAGTCCATCGAAGGTCTCCAGCACCACCGGCATATTCCAGTAAAGCCGCCCGTCATCCGGCTGCTGCTCTCGGTCCAGCACAATCAGCGCATCACGCACCACACCGAGGCTGTGGGTGTTGGTAAAGGCAATCGGACTGGTCAGCAGACCGGCCTCGCGAATCCATTCCAGGCCGGTCGCATCACCGTTGCCATTGAGTACATGCACGCCGGCAAAGCACGGTTGCTGGCTGGTCGAGCCGGGGCGCGGCTCGATCAGCGTGACGCCGGTGCAAATGTCACGGCCGCTGCTGCTGCGCCCGCGTACATTGCTGTGACCGACGCGCACCCCCGGCACATCGGTAATGGCGTTGAGCGGGCCGGGTTGCATCTGGCCAATCAGGATATCGAGATCACGGGCACGCGGATTCATAAGATTCAGTCTCTTCATTGAAAAGGTCGGGCGGCTTACCGCTCGGATGAGGCAGGCAGATTTCTTGCGCGGTTACTGGCCGTTCTTGACCTTGCTCCACACCCGCGTACGCACGCGTTCGGCGGCTTTGGGCAAGGGTTCGAGGGTGTAAAGCGTGGCCATGGCGGCAGGGGACGGGTACACCGCCGGGTTGTCGCGAGTGGTTGCTGCCACCAGCGTTGTCGCGGCGCGATTGCCATTCGGGTACGACAGGTGATCACTGACCGGTGCGATCACTTCCGGCCGCAGCAGGTAATCGATAAACGCCAGGCCTTGGGCGCGATTGGGGGCGTCCTTGAGCAGCACCAGAGTGTCGAACCACACCGGCGCGCCTTCCTTGGGCAGGCTGTAGGCGATCTTTACGCCGTTGTTGGCCTGTTCGGCGTTGGTCTTGGCTTCGAGCATTGCCCCGGACCAGCCAACCGCCACGCAGATATTGCCGTTGGACAGATCGCTGATGAACTTCGAGGAGTTGAAGTAGGCGATGTGCGGGCGCAGCTTGAGCAGCAGTGCTTCGGCTTTTTTGTAGTCTTCGGGGTTGGTGCTGTTGGGCGGCAAGCCCAGATAATGCAGGGCGACCGGCAGCATTTCCGACGGCGAATCGAGCATCGCCACGCCGCACTCGCCCAGTTTGGCCAGATTGGCTTCGTTGAACAGCAACTCCCAGGAATCCACCGGCGCTTTGTCACCCAACACGGCGCGGACTTTTTCGACGTTGTAGCCGATGCCGTTGGTACCCCACAGGTAAGGCACGGCGTACTGATTGCCCGGATCGTTGACCGCGAGTTTTTTCAGCAGATCGGGGTCGAGGTTTTGCCAGCCTGGCAGTTGATCGCGAGGCAATGGGGCGAGGGCGCCGGCCTTGATCAGGGTCGGCAGGCTGAAGTTGCTCGCCACGACAACGTCGTAGCCGCTGCGGCTGGTCATCAGTTTGCCTTCGAGCACTTCGGCGCTGTCGAAGGTGTCGTACACCGGCCGGATGCCGCTGTCGCGCTGGAAATCATGCAGGGTGTTCGGCCCGATGTAGTCGTACCAGTTGTAGACGTGCACGCTCGGCACGTCGGCTGCCATGGCGGCCGAGGAGAGACAAAAACAGGCCAGCAGGCCCGGGTTGATAGATCCACGGTGACGACGCATGATGCGGCACTCCTGGCCTGTCGCAGGCCGGTGATGAACTGGAGTGGTCAGGCTAACGGGCCGGTCACACCAGCCCCATTCCCATCATGGGTTACTCGAAAGGGGTAGTGCGTGGACGCGTTGTTGCAGGAATTGCCGGTGCATCAGAGTCTGGCGCGGGTATTTTCTCACCTCGGGCAGGACGGTTTCTGGCGCGCGCTGGTCGACACCCTGCGCCTGCTGGTGCCGCTGGACAATGCCCTCGTCGCCCTGATGCAGGCCGGCCAGCCGCCGCGTTTGCTGATCGACTTCGACAGCAAGGGCTACGTGGACGACCAGCAGGAGCTGGCCGGTTATACCGCCGGCATGTACCTGCTCGATCCGTTTTATCAAGCCGCCGTCAGCGGGATCAGCGACGGCCTGCACAGCCTGGCGTCCGTTGCGCCGGATCAGTTTCTGCACAGCGAGTACTACCAGAGCTACTTTCGTGCCGTGGTGGGCGAGGATGAATTGCAGTTTCTGATCAACGTCGAAGGCGCGGTACTCGGCTTGTCCCTGGGCCGCTCGACCGCGTTTGGCATGGCCGAGCAGGGTCGCCTGTTGTGCGTACGTGACTGGGTATTGGCGGCGATGCATCGCCACATGCAGTTGCTGCCGCCGCAAGGGCCGGTGGCTGAAGCGGTGGTGGGTGATCTGGCGACGTTGCTGGACCGTTTCGATGCCCGGCTGACCGCGCGCGAGATCGACACGGCGCGCCTGATCCTGCAGGGCTTTTCCAGCAAGGCGATGGCCCAGCAGATGGGGATTTCGCCGGAAACCGTGAAGGTGCATCGGCGCAATCTCTATCACAAGCTCAATGTCACCGGGCATGGTGAGTTGTTTGCACTGGTGCTGCGGCCGACGGTTTTTTGATCAACACAGAACTTGTGTGGGAGCGAGCCTTGGTGTTTCAGCTGATGCGCTGGAAGACCAGGGCTTTCAGGCCGCTCTCTGAATCGATATCGGGAAACTCTGGCGGGTTGTCCAGCCGATGATCGAAGCGCAGGCTGGGCGCTTCCTGGGTCACGCCATCAATGAGAAAGTCGGAACCGAACGACGGGTCGTTCATGCACGCCAGCACCGTACCTTGCGCGGTCAGCAGTTCCGGCAAGCGGCGCAATACGCGTTGATAGTCCTTGGTCAGCAAAAAGCTGCCTTTCTGAAACGACGGCGGGTCGATGATCACCAGATCGTACGGGCCGCTGTTGATCACCTTGCCCCAGGATTTGAACAGGTCGTGGCCGAGAAAGCTGACCTTGCTCAGGTCGTGGCCGTTCAGGCGGTGATTGTCGCGACCTCGGCTCAGCGCGGCGCGGGACATATCGAGGTTGACCACATGGCTGGCGCCACCCTCGATTGCCGCCACGGAAAAGCCGCAGGTGTAGGCGAACAGGTTCAACACCCGCTTGCCCGCCGCCTGTTCGCGCACCCAGTTGCGGCCGTAGCGCATGTCGAGAAACAGCCCTGTGTTCTGCTTGCGTCCCAGGTCGACGCGGTACTGCAAGCCACCCTCGACGATGGTCATTTCTTCGATTTCCTCACCGATCAGCCATTCGGCCGTGCTTTGCGGCAGATAACGGTGCTGGATCAGCAAAGTGTGCGCGCCGGATTGCTGCCATTCGGCCGATGCAGCGAGTTGCAGCAGTAAATCCCGCAGATCCTGCAGTTGCTCAGGCGCCGGTTCCTTGAAAAGCGACACCAGTACCACGCCCTGCAACCAGTCCACGGTCAGCTGCTCCAGCCCCGGCCAGCAGCGCCCGCGGCCGTGAAAAAAACGGCGGGTTTCGCTGGGCGCCGTTGCCAGTGCGGGCAGCAAATGAGCGTGGAGGGTCGCGAGGGCTTCAGGGGTCATGGATCAGGATCGGCCAGTCAAAGGGCCGGCATTTTAACCACAAATGAGGGGATTCGATGGGCGCTGCGCTTCGAAAAACAACACCTTGGCGAAATCCTCCGTATCAAAAATGAATTTCTACAAGGCGCGCTGCTCATACCAGATAAGCAGCGGATTCAAAACCGCTTATCAAAAATGTAATTCGGGGGAGTGCTGTTCATGTGCCCTACACCTACGTCGAGCGCGCACCTTCCTGGCGGGTTGATTCTGATTGTCGAGGACGATCCGTTGATTCTGGAGTTTCTTTGCGAAATTCTCCAGGAGGAAGGGTTCAAGGTCGAACCGCAAACCAGCGCCGACGCTGCGTCGCTGTATCTGGAAAAGCACGCGGCGGACGTTGCGCTGCTGCTGACCGACATCACCATGCCCGGCACGCTTAACGGCGCCGACCTGGCCAATCTGTTCGGCGACCGCTGGCCGGAGAAACCGGTGATGGTCATGTCCGGCTATGAAACGCCTGAGACCTCCGGGGTCAAGCATTCGGTGGCGTTCATCAAGAAGCCGTGGGCGATCGGACAGTTGCTCGACTGTGTGGAAAGCGCGTTCAAATCCAAGGCGCCGCAGTTGCACTGACAAGTGCTACATTGCCGGGCCAGGCTGCCCGGCCAACTGTCAGAGGATTTGCTCTCTTGTCTGCACAAGCATCGGTTTTTGATCGCGCGTTCGGCGCGTTCCTGTTCGACATGGACGGCACCGTCCTCAACTCCATCGCCGCCGCCGAGCGCATCTGGTCAGCGTGGGCGGTGCGCCATGGCGTTGATGTCGAGACGTTCCTGCCGACCATCCATGGCGCGCGGGCGATCGACACCATCACCCGGCTGAATCTGCCGGGAGTGGATGCCGAGCAACAGGCAGCGTTCATCACCGCAGCGGAAATCAATGACGTTGAAGGCATTGTCGAGATTCCTGCGGCGGCAGCCTTTCTCAACGCGCTGCCGAAAAATCGTTGGGCGATGGTGACGTCGGCGCCTCGCGATCTGGCGTTGCGGCGGATGGCGGCGGCGGGTATCCCCGAGCCGGCGGTGATGATCACGGCGGAAGATGTAAAGGCTGGCAAGCCTGATCCTGCGGGGTATCTGCTGGCGGCGAAAAAGCTCGGTGTCGAGCCGGCTGACTGTCTGATTTTTGAAGACGCCACGGTTGGTATTCAGGCTGCGGAAGCGGCGGGCGCTGCACTGATGATCATCACCGCCACGCACCAGCACCCGATCGAAACGGCGCATGCGACGTTGGCCAGTTACGATGCGATCAGCGTCAGGGTCGGCGCCGATGGTCTGCTTCGTCTGACGGAAATCTGATCTGTTCCGAAATGCCCCTCACCCTAGCCCTCTCCCGGAAGGAGAGGGGACTGACCGGGGGATATTCAGGTAATACGCCGACGTGAAAAGTCTTCTCTGAATCCATAATCGCTATGGTCTTTCAGGTCGACGTCAAGTTCAGCACAACTCGGTCGGTTCCCTCTCCCCCGGGAGAGGGCTAGGGTGAGGGGCTACGGTCTGCCAGACACAGGGGAGCGTCGATCAAACCACATCCCAGTCACCGGTCGGCAGCTCAACCATGCCGGCAATATCGCAACTACGCTGATCCATGCTTGTGAAATCGTCGCCAAAGTCGAGCGCGGTGGAACTCCTTGCTAATGAGGTAAACGCATGAAGATCGATCTGAGTGGAAAACTGGCCATTGTCAGCGGCAGTACCGGCGGCATCGGCCTGGGCATCAGCCAGTCGCTGGCCGAAGCCGGGGCGACGGTGGTGGTCATCGGTCGCGACACGGCCAAGGTCGAGCAGGCGCTGGCGAGCATTCGCCACGCGGTGCCCAGCGCGCAGTTGCGTGGTCTGACCGCCGATCTGGGCACGGCCGAGGGCGCGGAAAAGCTGTTCGCCGCCGAACCGCGCGCGGACATTCTGGTGAACAACCTTGGCATCTTCAACGACGTCGATTTCTTCGAGACTCCCGACAGCGAGTGGACGCGCTTCTATGAAGTCAACGTGATTTCCGGCGTGCGCCTGGCGCGGCATTATGTGCCGGCGATGGTTGAGCAGGGTTGGGGCCGGGTGATCTTTCTGTCATCGGAATCCGGGGTGGCGACGCCGGCTGACATGCTCAATTACGGCGTGACCAAAAGCGCCAACCTCGCGGTGTCCCATGGCCTGGCCAAACGTCTGGCTGGCACCGGGGTCACGGTCAATGCGATCCTGCCGGGGCCGACTTTCACCGACGGCCTGCAGGACATGCTCAGAGACGCGGCCGCCGAATCCGGGCGCGACCTGCGCGACGAAGCCGACGCCTTTGTGCGCAAGGCCCGTCCGACCTCGATCATCCAGCGTGTGGCGGATGTTTCGGAGGTGGCGCATCTGGTCACGTACATTGCTTCACCGCTGTCCTCGGCCACCACGGGCGCGGCCTTGCGCGTCGATGGCGGTGTGGTCGACAGCCTGACTATCTGAAATTTCCGAAAGAGAGGTTTTATGCCAACAGCATCTGCAACCATCGACATCCCGGCCTCGGCCGATCAGGTCTGGCAATTGATCGGCGGCTTCAACACGCTGCCGGACTGGCTGCCGTTGATTATCCAAAGTGAACTGAGCGAAGGCGGGCGAGTGCGCACGCTGAAAACGGGCGATGGCGGCGTTGTCGTCGAACGTCTGCAGACCTTCGATAACGCTGCGAGAACCTACAGCTATTCCATCGAACAGGCACCGTTCCCGGCCAGCGATTACCTGGCGACGATCAAGGTTGAAGCCCAGGGGCAGGGCTCGCGGGTGACGTGGTCGGGGCGCTTCAATGCGGTCGGCGTGAGCGATGAAGAAGTGGTGGCGCTGTTCAACGGCATCTACCAGGGCGGGCTCGAGGCCTTGCGGGCGAATTACCCAACCTGAGACGCAGATCGTTCCCACGCTCTGCGTGGGAATGCAGCCCGGGACGCTTTGCGTCCCATTTCGAAAGCCGGAACGCGGAGCGTCCCTTGAGGCATTCCCACGCGGAGCGTGGGAACGATCGGCGCGAGACGTCAGGCCTGACTGATCAAACTCTGCCGACAATCCAGCACCAGTTTCGCCCCACCCAGATCGCTGCTGCCGACGTCAAGACTGAAGCCGTGCAAGCTCACAATCGCCGCGACAATCGACAGCCCCAGACCAAAGCCACTCTGCGGCTGGCCACCCTCGGTGCGGTAAAACCGCTGGAACACCGCCTCACGTTCAGCCTCGGGAATCCCGGGCCCTGAGTCATGAACCTCGATCCGCGTCTGGCCATTGGCATTGACCCCACGCAACATCACCGTGCCGCCGGGCGGGGTGAATTTGATCGAGTTGCTCAGCAGGTTCGCCAGCGCTTCGAACAGCAACGCGCGGTCGCCATTGAGCGGCGGCAGCGTCTCCGGCATGTTCAACTGGAAACGCAGATCGCCTTCCTCGGCCAGCGGCAGATAGAACTCGTGCAACTCCTCCAGCAAACGCACCGGATCAAGTTCGACGAAACCTGAACGGCGCTGGCGATCTTCCAGTTCGGAAATCCGCAACAAACCCCGGAAGCGCGCCATCAGCGTATCCGCTTCAGCCAGTACCAGATCCAGTTGCGCCGCTTCTTGCGAACCTTCGCCCGCCTGTTGCTGCATGCGATACAACTGCGCGCGCAGGCGGGTCAGCGGCGTGCGCAAATCGTGGGCGATATTGTCGCAGACACCTTTGACCTCGTTCATCAAGCGCTCGATGCGCTCAAGCATGGCGTTGACGATGGCGGCGAGCATGTCCAGTTCATCGCGGCGATTGGACAGCGGCAAGCGGTGCGTCAGGTCACCGGCGACGATGGCCTGGGCACTGTTCTGAATCGCGCGGATGCGCTGCAACGGCCGACGCCGCAGCAGATGCCAACCGGCGACCCCGGGAATAATCGTCAGCGACACCCCCCAGAACAACGCGTGCAAAATGATCCGCGTCACCGCGAACAGCGAACCGTTGTCACGCAGCAGCACCAGCCAGCGCCCGTCGCGGGTTTGCGTGGCAACGGCATCGCAGCTGTCGTTCGGCAGGGTCGGATCGTCGGAATCGGCGCACTCGGCGAGCATGTGGATCTTGCCGTCGAGTGGCAGTCCTTTGGGAATTTGCTGAAGTGCGCCGCCCAGGTAAACGCCGTCCGCGCTGAACAGACCATAGGCGTCAATACCACGGATATCGAAGGTCATGCTGGCGGCGAGGGCGTCTTCGAGTTGCTCGCCGCGAAAATGCGAAAACAGATGCTGGCGTTGCATCAACGAATGTTTGGCCAGTTTGTCGAGGTAGCCGGATACCTCGTAGTACATGACCCCCATGAGGATCGCGCTCCAGGCCACGAACAGCGAGCTGTACAGCGCCAGCAAGCGGCTGCTGGACGAGCGCCAGCCGTCAGACGGGTTCGGCAATGACATAGCCGGAGCCCCGTACCGTGCGGATCAGCGGAACGTTTCCGGCTGCGTCGATCTTCTTGCGCAGACGGCCGATATGCACGTCGATGAGGTTGGTGCCCGGGTCGAAGTGATAACCCCAGACCTCTTCGAAAATCATCATCCGCGAGAGAATCTGGCCGCTGTTGCGCATCAGAAACTCGAGCAGTTTGTATTCGGTGGGCAGCAGCGTCAGCACCTGGCCGGCGCGGCGGGCTTCATGGCTGATCAGGTCGAGTTCGAGGTCGGCGACTTTCAGCGTGGTGGCCTGGGTGGCGACGCTGTTCTGCCGGCGCAGCAACACTTCGACCCGCGCGGCCATTTCATCGGTGGCGAACGGTTTGGTCAGGTAGTCATCGCCACCGGCGCGCAAACCGCGCACTCGCTCATCGACATCGGAGAGGGCGCTGATCATCAGAATCGGCGTCGCCACGCCCATGGTGCGCAGGGTGGTGACGATGGCCAGACCATCCAGCTCGGGCAGCATGCGATCGAGGGTGATTAGGTCGTAGTTGCCGCTGACGGCGCGGTCGAGGCCTTCGCGGCCATTGTCGACCCAGTCGACATCCAGCCCGTGGCTGCTCAGTTCGGCAACGATTTCCCGCGCGGTCACGGCGTCGTCTTCGATGGTCAAGATACGAGTCATAGGCAGGCCTGCTGATCGGTTCAAACGGAATGGCAGCATTTTGCCAAGAATTTACCGTGACGCTTTAAATTAACTTTCATCTTCGTCGCGACGGTGAATCGGAACTGATCGGATTTGCCAGTCAGTCATCAATGCAGAAAACCCGCAGGCGCTGAGCATTTATTGCAAATTGCACGGATCAGCGAAGTTCAAACTTTATAACCTGTTGAAAATAAAGAGTTTATTTAGTTTCTGTAACTGGCACGGTCACTGCAATTCCTCACCTGACGAGTTGTAACACCATTTTTCATGCCTGGAGCAGTACAACAATGAATAGATCCCCTGATGGCTATTATCCTGACGTGGAAGAGTCGAGCAGCGTCTCAGGCGTGTCCTGGGGCGCGATCTTTGCCGGTGCTGCGGCGGCCGCTGCGCTGTCGATGATTCTCGTGCTGCTCGGTTTCGGTCTGGGCTTTTCGGCGGTTTCACCGTGGGCCGGAGAGGGCGTCAGCGCCAAGGGCCTGGGCATTTCGACGATTGTCTGGCTGGCGGTGACGCAGATCATTGCTTCCGGCATGGGCGGCTACATTGCCGGTCGTCTGCGCGTTAAGTGGGCCAACATGCACGGTGACGAAGTCTACTTCCGTGACACCGCCCACGGCTTCCTCGCCTGGTGCGTCGCCACGCTGGTCACCGCTGTGCTGGTGGTCGGTTCGGTCAGCAGCGTCGTCAGCGGCGGTGTGCAGGCTGGGGCTAACGTCGTCGGCGGTGCTGCCGGTGCCATGAGCCAGGCCGCCGGTTCTGCCGCAGCCAATACTGACAGCGATCAGTACGGCTACTTCGTCGACAGCCTGTTCCGCGATGATCGTCCGGCTGCCGTCAGCGATGACGCCGCACGCGGCACCGTGACCCGCATCTTCGCCCAGAGCCTGGCCAACGGTCAGCTCAGCGCCGAAGACCGCACCTACCTCGCACAACTGGTATCGCAACGTACCAACCTGAGCCAGGCCGATGCTGAACGTCGTGTCGACGAAATCTACGCCAACACCCAGAAAGCCATCGCTGACGCCAAACTGAAAGCTCAGCAAGCGGCCGATACCGCCGCCAAAGTCGCGGCCTACACCTCGCTGTGGATGTTCGTCGCGCTGCTGGCCGGTGCGTTCTTCGCCAGCCTGGCAGCCACCTTCGGCGGTCGTCGTCGCGATGCAGTCGAGTACGTTGAAGTCGACACCTACACCACAACCACTCCGGTCCGTTAAAAAGGAGAGTCACCATGCGCTCATTACTGCTGTTTTTCCTCGGCGTACCGATCCCGATCATCATCCTGATCGCCCTGTTCGTACACTGATCCCTCTGAGGCAGGATGCCTCTGCCGCTTTCGTCTTCGGCTGAAAGCGGCTTTTTTGCGTTTGGGAACTGCAAACGCAAGCTTGGTGAATTACTCGGTCGGCACGACATTATCCAGCGCTTTGTTCACGGCCAGTTCTCCCAACATCACCACTTGCGCAATGCCCAACAGGGTATTGCGCCGTGAGCCTTCGAGCATCCCGGCAAAGTCACCGAGCATCACCGTGGCGGACGCCAGGGATTCGCACGCGTTGACCAGCAAGGATTCGGTGTCGGATTGCGGGTTGACCATGAACAGAGTATTGGGGCTGTACGGCGTGGCGTTGATCCTGGCCGGCGGATTGGAAGGTGTGTGTGACATCAGCTGAAACTCCGATGAGAGCCGCTTGGTGTGAGAGAGAACGCCACGGGGTGACGTGCACGCTGGCAGTGAGGGAGCACGCCCCCTCATACCTCGGTTGCGGCTAGTTCGACACGCGTCGGCTGTCGAGCACGCGATTGACGACCAGCTCACTCAGCATGATCACCTGCTGCAACATCAGCAGCGAACGGCGCTGTGCAGGCTCGATGACGTTGCTTATTTCGCGGGCCATGTCGTTCGCCGCAGCCAGCGATTCACAGGCTTCGAGGAGCAAGGTTTCCTCGTCCACCGTTGGGTCGACGAGAAAGATCCGGCCCGGTTGACGAGTGGGAATCGTAGTCTTCACGGTTTGCGGATCGAGATAAAAGTTGATGGCGCGAGCGGCGGCGTCTTTTATGCGCTGAGGCTCCAGAGCGGGGTCGTACGGGATCGAATCGGCTTCTGGCGGGTTTGGCGTTACTTTGAACATGGATGACTCTCTATCTTGAAGGAATGAAGAGCCGTCACTATCGCTACCAAACGAAGGGTGGCGGCCACGCGCAGGTTGGTAGACCGGTCAAGATAGTTAACCCCGGCGCTCACGAATGAGCCCCACGCATGGTCACCATGAAGAGCTGACCCTCAAAGGAGGGGCCGCTTAAAGGGACGCGATACAACTATCAAGAAACGGGCTACCAAACCCGATCACTGTTTTGCAGTGACAGGGAAACGATATAGCCCTACCGATAGCCGTGTAAGCCGGCGGATTCTGATGCACCCGTAGGCAGCGACGCAAGGCGTTGTAGGTCCGATGCCGTAACAGCGCGTGTGATTTAAACATGATCGAAAAATTTCGTTTATCCACCGCGCAAGGGCCGGCATGCCTGAGCCTTTTGCTTTCGGCAACTCAACAAAGCGACAATCGGTTCCCGAAGTGCCCTAGCTTCACTCCCCCGATTTTTAAATTAAGGAAGAACACGTTGGACAAGAAGGAAACCAAACGCCAGGTCAGCGAAATGCTCGATGGGGGGCGCTCGAAAACCGAGACTTTCAAGGCATTCTCCGGTGGTGCGCTGAAAGACAAGGCGCTGGCGTACCTGATCGGCTCACGCCCCGATCCTAATCTGATTGAACGACACGCCGGCAAGATCAAGATCCTTCTCGGACTGACTTACGTTCAGGCGCTGATCGGTCTGGTGGGCGGCTATCTCCTCGGGCTGACCATCAGCAGCGGTTTCGCCATCGGACTTGGTTTGTTCGCCGGTGGCGTGCCTTTGCTTTTTGCCTGGGGTTTTTATCGCAACGCGGCCCATGCCTATACGGTGTACGTGATGCTCTCGATCAGCCAGATGCCGCGCATGTTCAAGGAATATGCGGATGACCCGATCGGTACGGTGGTCGGCGTGGCGATCACGCTGGCGATGATCTTCTACGTCGCTTGGCTGAAAAACCTGCTGTTCCCGGACCTTGCGTTGATCGGCGCAAAGAAGATCAAAGGCCAGTACGTCTTCTCCAACTAACCGTTTCCATCCCCCCATTTTCACTGGCCTGGATCAATATTTCGCCTGGCGATATCGCCTACCGTAAATGATCCAGGCCTTTGCTGAGGTATGAGCTACAGTGCTTGTCGCGCACCTTGTTGCGCTGACGAAGTATCCGCGTCGACGTTGAAAACACAGCAAGAAAAGCGTCGACGAGGCGTAGTGCAGCAAGGAGCTGTCACAACCTCAACTGAATCTTCACGGACGAACACCGTAAATGAACTGCCTAGAAAGAACCTTCGATATCCAGCCCTTGGTGCAGGCGGACATGACCGTGCACATCAACGGCCAAGCGGTCAGCGCCGCCATTGGCGAAACCGTTCTCAGCGTCATCCAGTCCCTCGGCGTGCGCCAGATCGCACGCAATGACCACGATCAGATCAGCGGCGCCTATTGCGGCATGGGCGTGTGCCAGTGCTGTCTGGTGAAAATCAACGGTCGCCACAAACGCCGCGCCTGCCAGACGGTGGTGCGCGACGGCATGCAGATCGAAACCCGAGTCAACCGCGTCGTCGCGCAGGAGGTCGTATGAGCCTGCAACCGTTGATCGTCGGCGGCGGGCCGGCGGGGATGGCGGCGGCCATCGAACTGGCGCGCCACGGCGTGCGCTGCACCTTGCTCGAAGAGGCTTCGCGCCTCGGCGGCGTGGTCTATCGCGGGCCGCTGCGTGATGGTGTGCAACTGGATTATCTCGGCCCGCGTTATTCCGAAGCACTGGACAAACTGCACGGCGAATTTCAGCAGCAGTCAGGGCTGATTGACGTGCGCCTCAACCATCGCGTGGTCGGCGCCGAAGGCACCCGCGCAGTGGTGGTGCTCGACGGTGATGAGCAACTGCACGAGATCGCTTATCCGCAACTGCTGTTGGCCGCCGGTTGCCATGAACGCAGCGTACCGTTTCCCGGCTGGACGTTGCCGGGGGTGATCCTGCTCGGCGGCCTGCAGTTGCAGATCAAGAGTGGCGTGGTCAAGCCGCAAGGGCCGGTGATCATCGCCGGCACCGGGCCGTTGCTGCCGCTTGTCGCGACCCAGTTACATGCGTCTGGCGTGCGCGTCGCCGGCGTCTATGAGGCTTGCGCATTCGGCAAGATCGCCCGCGAGAGTCTGGCGCTGCTGAACAAGCCGCAGCTGTTCCTCGACGGCTTGAGCATGCTCGCTTACCTCAAGTTGCACGGCATCCCGATGAACTACGGTTGGGGGGTGGTCGAAGCCCACGGCGACGGCGAGTTGAAAAGCGTCAGCGTCGCGCCGTATTCGTCGACGTGGGAGGCGGATCTGTCGCGGGTCGAGCGCTTCGAAGCGCAGACCCTGGCGGTGGGTTACGGTTTTATTCCGCGCACGCAATTGAGCCAGCAGATGGGCCTTGATCACGGTTTCAGCGACGACGGCTACCTGCGTGCCAACGCTAATGTCTGGCAGCAAAGCAGCGTGGCGCATGTGCATCTGGCCGGCGACATGGGCGGGATCCGCGGCGGTGAAGCGGCGATGCTGGCCGGCAAGATCGCCGCCACTTCGATCCTGCTGCAACGCGGCGTGCTCGACGCCGAGCTCGCCCGGGTGCGCCGTGATCGCTACGCAAGCAAACTCAGAGCCATCGTGCGCTTTCGTGCGGCGGTAGATCGCTACACTGAGCGCGGCGTCGGTCAGATCGCTTTGCCCACAGCCGACACGGTGATCTGCCGCTGCGAACATGCGACCCGCGCCGACATCGATCTGGCCCTGGAGCAGGGTGTGCAAGATATCGCCAGCCTGAAAATGCGCACCCGCGTGAGCATGGGCGATTGTCAGGGGCGGATGTGCGTCGGCTATTGCAGCGATCGCCTGCGCCAGGTCACCGGACGTCAGGATGTCGGTTGGCTGCGCCCACGCTTCCCGATTGATCCGGTACCGTTTTCCGCGTTCCAGTCTCTCGGCACGGAGGGCGCTTGCCATGAGTAAGTTCTACGACGTGGTCATTGCCGGTGGCGGTGTGATCGGCGCCTCCTGCGCCTACCAATTGTCCAAGCGCAAAGATCTCAAGGTGGCACTGATCGACGCCAAGCGCCCCGGCAACGCAACCCGTGCTTCGGCGGGTGGTTTATGGGCGATCGGCGAGTCGGTCGGCCTCGGTTGCGGGGTGATTTTCTTTCGCATGATGTCGGCCAACCGCAAGCGCGAAACCCAGGGCGCCGCAGTCGCGGTGGACGCCAGTACGCCGCATATTTTGCCGGAATCCTTCTTCGATTTTGCCTTGCAGTCCAACGCGCTCTATCCGGCGTTACACCGCGAGCTGAAAGACAATCACGGCATGGATTGCAAGTTCGAAAAGACCGGGCTGAAATTCGTGATCTATGACGACGAAGATCGGCTGTATGCCGAGCACATCGTCGGCTGCATTCCGCATCTGGCCGATCAGGTGCGCTGGCTCGATCAAGCGGCGTTGCGCGCGGCCGAACCGAGCGTCAGCCATGAGGCGCGTGGGGCGCTGGAGTTTCTCTGCGACCATCAGGTCAGCCCGTTCCGCCTCGCGGATGCCTACATGGAAGGCGCGCGGCAGAACGGCGTCGATATCTTCGTCAACACCAACGTCACCGGCGTGCTGCATCACGGCACTCGCGTGACCGGCGTGCAGACGGCGGAGGCGGGGGTGTTCCACTGCAAGACGCTGATCAACGCCGCCGGTGCCTGGGCGGCGGATTTGAGCGAGTGGGCGACGGGAATTCGTATTCCGGTGAAACCGGTGAAAGGGCAGATCCTGCTGACCGAACGCATGCCGAAAATCCTTAACGGCTGCCTGACCACCAGCGATTGCTACGTGGCGCAAAAGGACAACGGCGAAATCCTTATCGGCAGCACCACCGAAGACAAAGGCTTCGACGTCACCACCACCTACCCGGAAATCGCCGGGCTGGTGCAGGGCGCGGTGCGCTGTCTGCCGGAGCTTGTGGACGTCAATCTGAAGCGCACCTGGGCGGGGCTGCGTCCGGGCTCGCCGGATGAGTTGCCGATCCTCGGGCCGATGCGTGGGGTCGAGGGTTATCTGAATGCTTGCGGGCACTTCCGCACCGGGATTCTGACGTCGGCGATTACCGGGGTGTTGCTGGATAAATTGGTGAATGACGAACCGCTGCCGCTGGATATCACCCCGTTTCTGGCGGATCGGTTTGCGGTTGCAGCCGTCGAGCCGGCGCCCGCTCTGGAACTGGCCTGATTCTCTCCCACATGATCGTTCCCACGCTCTGCGTGGGAATGCCTCAAGGGACGCTCCGCGTTCCAGCTCGGGAAGTGGAACGCGGAGCGTCCCGGGCTGTGTTACCACGCGGAGCGTGGGAACAATCAAATCAAAAGATCGCAGTCTTCGGCAGCTACAGGGAATTCGCATGCATCAGGATTTGCGCGCTTCCTCTTCGAGCTGATCCGATTCAAACAATTTGGCCAGTTCCGCCCGGGCTTCCTGGGCGGTCTGCAGGACTTTGGCGGCGTCGTCGTAGACGGCGTGTTGCGCCTCCAGCACCTGTTCGTCGTGATGCTTGAAACGCTTGATCCGCGCATCGGCCTGGGCTTGGGTCAGGCCGAGGCCGACCAGCGTGCGCCGGCTCATTTCCAGGCTCGAATAATAGGTCTCACGAATTGCTTCCGCGCCGACATCCACCAGGCGATGCACGTGCTGACGGTTACGCGCGCGGGCGATGATTTTCATGTGCGGATAGTGCTTGTGCACCACTTCGGCAGTCTTGATGTTGGTCTCCGGAACGTCCGTGGCAATGACGAAATACTCGGCTTCGCCAACCTTCGCCGCATGCAGAATTTCCGGGCGCATCGGGTCGCCGTAGAACACCGGTACGCCGCCGAAGCTGCGCGACAGTTCGATGGTTTCCACCGAGGTGTCCAGCGCAACGAACTTGATGTTCTGCGCGCGCAGGATCCGCGCCACGATCTGGCCCATCCGGCCCATGCCGGCAATCACCACACGCGGCGCTTCGGTATCGATTTCGCGGAATTTTTCCGGCACTTCCACTGGCTGTACTTTCGGACTGACCAGACGCGCGCAGATCAACAGCAACAACGGCGTCAGCGCCATCGACAGAGTGATGGTCAGCACCAGCAGGTCGTACAGACGCGGCTCGAACAGGCCCTGATCGCGACCGATCTTGAACACCACGAAGGCAAACTCACCGCCGGCAGCGAGGACGATGCCGAGGCGGATTGCGCTGATCTTGTTCAATCCTCCTGCCAAGCGCCCAACCACGAACAGCAGCGGCAATTTCAGACCGATCAGCAACAAGGTCAGGCCTAATACGGTGATCGGCGCGCTCAACAACAGGCTGAGATTGGCACCCATGCCGACACTGATGAAAAACAGCCCGAGCAGCAGGCCCTTGAACGGTTCGATCTGCGCTTCCAGCTCATGCCTGTATTCCGAGTCCGCCAGCAGCAGACCGGCGAGAAACGCGCCCAGCGCCATCGACACACCGACCAGATCCATTAGCCACGCGGTGCCGATCACCACCAGCAACGCGGTGGCGGTGGACACTTCCGGCAGCCCGGTTTTCGCCACCACGCGAAATACCGGACGCAGCAGATACCGCCCGCCGATCACCACCACGGCAATGCCGCCGAGCACCTGCAAGCTGTGACGAATATCGTCGGCGGTGCTGGTGTGGTGATCGACGCCGGCGAGCATCGGCACCAAGGCAATCAGCGGAATCGCGGCGATGTCCTGGAACAGCAGAATCGCAAACGCGAGACGCCCGTGGGGGCTGGTCAGTTCCTTGCGTTCGGCAAGGCTTTGCAGGCCGAACGCCGTGGAGGAGAGCGCCAGACCGAGGCCCAGCACAATGGCGCTGTTCAGCGGCTGGCCGAACACCGACAGTGCCAGCACGCCGATCACCGATGCGGTCAACAGCACCTGCGCCAGACCGACGCCGAACACCGATTTGCGCATCACCCACAAGCGGCGCGGCGACAGCTCCAGGCCGATGATGAACAGCAGCAACACCACGCCCAGCTCGGAAATATGCGCAACGCTTTGCGGGTTGCCGATCAAACCCAGCACCGACGGGCCGATGATTACCCCGGCAAACAGATAACCGAGCACCGCGCCCAGTTGCAGACGTTTGGCCAAAGGCACGGTGAGCACGGCCGCGAACAGAAACACGACAGCGGCTTGCAACAGATTGCCTTCATGGGGCATGGAACGACTCCTGACTACGGGTACGGCGAGGGTGACAAGGATAAGGGTTACGCGGTCTCCAGACCATTCGAGATCCAATGTGGGAGCGAGCCTGCTCGCGAATGCGCTGGGTCAGCCAACTATGCATTGCCTGATGCCCCGCGTTCGCGAGCAGGCTCGCTCCCACGAGGGCAGCTTCCATCAGGCCTGGAATAATTTGCATCAACTGGTTACATTTATAACCCCTGCGCATCAATTTCCGGAAACGCCATGGCCATCAACTTCGACCTCAACGACCTGCAAGCCTTTCGTGCGGTGGTCGAGCAGGGCAGTTTTCGCAAGGCTGCCGACACCGTGCGCCTGTCGCAACCGGCGCTGAGCCGGCGCATCGAAAAGCTCGAAGATGCCCTTGGCGTGAAACTGTTCGAGCGCACCACGCGCAAGGTCAGCCTGACCCAGGCCGGGCGCGGCTTCATGCCCAGCGTCGAGCGCTTGCTCGATGATCTCGACATTGCCTTGCTCGGCATCAGCGAGGTCGCCTCGACGCGCTTGGGCCATGTCACCGTCGCCTGCGTGCCGTCGGCGGCGTACTACTTCATGCCCCGCGTGGTCGCGCGCTATCACCAGCAGTTTCCACGGATCAAGGTCAAAGTCCTCGATTCCAGCGCCCACGATGTGTTGAGTGCGGTGGTCAATGGCGAGGCGGATTTCGGTCTGAGTTTTCTCGGCACGCAGGATGCCAAAGTCGAGTTCGAACCGCTTGTGCAGGAGTGCTACGTTGTCGCCTGTCGTCGCGATCATCCGCTGGCCGGGCGCAGCAGCGTCAGCTGGGACGAGTTCTATCAACAGGATTACATCGCGCTGGACAAGACTTCGGGCAACCGCTTTCTGCTTGATCAGGCCTTGGGCGGGGTGGTGCCGCAGCGTCAGAGCATCTGCGAGACGCGGCATGTGACGACGATGATCGGCTTGGTGGAGGCGGGGCTGGGCGTGGCGGCGGTGCCGTTGATGGCGATGCCCGGGCCGGATCATCCGATCCTGACGCGGGTGCCACTGATTGAGCCGCAGGTGATGCGCAGTGTCGGCATCATCAAGCGCCGGGATCGCACGTTGACCCCGGCGGCTTTGGAACTGGAGCGGCTGGTCGTGGAAATGCGCGTCCAGCCGCCAACGATCAACGCTTGACCGAATCCAGCCCGGTGGCCTGCACGTCAGCCTGAGCGGCCGGTGCAGCGAGGTAGGCGAGCAGGGCTTTGGCCTCTTCCGGATGCTCGGCCTTGACCGGAATGCCAGCGGCAAAACGCGTCACCGACTGCACCGATTCCGGAATCTTCGCGACGAAGCTCACGCCCGGCACCGGCAGCAATTCGCTGACCTGCTGGAAGCCCAACTGATAGTCGCCAGTGGCGACCACCGAGCCGACCGGGATCCTGGCGATCATCTTGGCTTTCGGTTTCAACTGATCTTCGATGCCGAGTTTCTTGAACAGCTGCTGCTCGATGTACACGCCGCTGGCGCTGTCGGAGTAGGCCACCGACTGCGCGTCGAGCAGGGTTTTCTTCAGGCCGTCGACGCTGCTGATGTCCGGTTTCGCCGCACCTTCACGCACTACCATGCCGATCCGCGAATCCGCCAGTTCAACGCGGGAGGCCGGGTCGACCTTGCCTTGTTTGATCAGCTCATCGAGGGCGTAACCGACCATGATCACCACGTCGGCGTGCTCACCGCGTGCCAGACGATTGGGAATCGCTTCCGGCGCCTTGCCCATCGACGGGCCGAGACTGGTGGTGAGCGTGTTGCCCGTTGCGGCGGCGAACTTCGGCCCGAGGATCTTGTAGGCGGCAGTGAAACCACCGGAGGTCATCACGCTGAGTTCTTCGGCCTGGGCCGCGAAGTTGAGGGCGAGACCGGCGAGCAGGGCGGTGACAGTAAAGAGTTTTTTCATGGCGAGTTTTTCCTCAGGCCGCGACAGGTTGCAGACGACCACCGGCACGGCGGTACAGATAAAGCGTGGCGCACAGCGCGCACAGGGCACCGATGCTCATCCAGTAACCTGGCGCGGCTTTGTCGCCGGTGTACTGGATCAGGAAAGTCGACATCGCCGGGGTGAAACCGCCGAAGATCGCGGTGGCCAGGCTGTAGGCCAGGGAGAAACCGGCGACGCGCACTTCCACCGGCATGATTTCGGTCAGCGCCGGAATCATCGCGCCGTTGTACAAGCCGTAAATGAAGGACAACCACAGCAGCGACAGCAGCATGTTGGTGAAGCTCGGCGCCTGCACCAGGAACGACAGCGCCGGATAAGTCGTGGCCAGTGCCAGCACGGCCATGCCGATCAGCACCGGACGACGGCCGATACGGTCGGACAACGCGCCGCCAATCGGCAGCCAGAAGAAGTTCGACACGCCCACCAGCAGCGTTACCAGCAACGCGTCGGAAGTGCTCAGGTGCAGCACGGTTTTGCCGAAAGTTGGCGCGTAGACGGTGATCAGGTAGAACGCGGTGGTGGTCAGCGCGACCATCAACATTCCGCCGAGTACCACGCCCCAGTTCTGGCCGAGGGTGCGGAACACTTCGCGCATGCTTGGACGGTGTTTGCGCGCGGCGAACTCTTCGGTTTCCGCCAGATTACGACGCAGGAAGAAGATGAACGGGACGATCATGCAGCCGACGAAAAACGGAATGCGCCAGCCCCAGGCGGCTACGGCTTGCGGTTCCATCCACTGGTTCAGACCGTAGCCCAGCGCGGCAGCAACGATGATCGCCACTTGCTGACTGGCCGACTGCCAAGCAGTGAAAAAGCCCTTGCGACCCGGCGTGGCGATCTCGGACAGATACACCGAAACACCACCGAGTTCCGCGCCGGCCGAGAAGCCTTGCAGCAGTCGCCCAATCAGTACCAGCGCCGGGGCGAACAGGCCTATGGTTTCGTATCCGGGCACCAGCACAATCAATATCGTGCCGCTGGCCATGATCGACAGGGTGACGATCAGACCTTTGCGCCGGCCGACGTCATCGATGTAGGCGCCGAGCACAATGGCGCCCAGCGGACGCATCAGGAAGCCTGCGCCAAACACCGCAAAAGTCATCATCAGGGAGGCGAACTCACTGCTCGCCGGGAAGAACACCGCCGCAATCTGCGTGGCGTAAAAGCCGAACAGAAAGAAGTCGAACTGTTCGAGGAAGTTGCCCGAGGTCACCCGGAAGATGGCACCGGCCCGCGAGCCGTTGGTAGGAATTGAGGCTGTCATTGAAAAGTACTCCACCGCTTTTATGACGTGCGCTACGGAGAAGCGGCGCACGGTTTTTATTGAGGTGGATGGTGGCGCAGATGTAACAATCTGTTAATTGCATTGTTGGCATGGATTGATGCGTGGGGCGGATCAATGGCTTCAGTGCTTAGCGCATTTGTGGGAGCGGGCCGGCTCGCGAAGGCGTTCTCTCAGATGGAAACGATGTCGGATGTGCCGGCATATTCGCGAGCGGGCTCGCTCCAACAGGGGATTGGTGGTGATCAGAGAATCAGCGTTCGCCAAGACTTGTGGGAGTGGAGCTCAGGTCAAAAACTGTGGTGTAACACCAACCCTGTGGGAGCTGCGGTGCGACGATTCGAGTTGCCAGCGATGGCGGTCTGATGTCCAAGGCCTCTTACGGCCACCTCCAGCAAAAAACAAGGAATGTTTCCCGCGCCGCGCAGTCGGAGTTCAGGTACTACCTATCCGAAAGAGGTTCACCGATGAACAGCAAAACCCTAATCGCCAGCCTGGCCCTTGTTGCGGGCATTGCCGGAATCACACCCATTGTTCAAGCGGCGCAAACCTCCAGCGAACCCGCCGTGCAGTCGCCGACCAGCGATCGCCAGCTGAAGGTCAACGACCGCGCTCCAGAAATGTACCAGCGCGACGACAAGGCTTTGAAGAACTGGAAAGCCAAAGGTCTGAAAGCGCCGATCGAGCAGGCGCAGTGGGTGCAGATCAATGACAAGTACGTGATGGTGATGATCACCAACGGCACGATTGTCGAGATGCAACAGGTCGAGCGATAAGCCCGGTTTTACAATTGGCCACGGATGGCTGATTGCATTCGAGCGCCGTTCCGGTAAAACAGCGGACGTCTGGATGAGGAACAAGGGATTGGACAAGAAACCGCTCTACCGCAAAGTGAACACTCGTACGTGGGGTGTTCGTCGCCACGAATCAGTTGCGCATTATCGCGATCAGCGCAACAGCAAAGCTGCAAGCCGTGACGAAGGCATGCGAAGTTCGATGCACGCAGGCAAACAATACGGGCGAGATTACACGCCGTTGTTTCGCTTCCTGCTGTCTCGGGTGGGCGGTTCTTGGGATGCCATTTTCAGCGAAGCTGTGGCGCGACTGGATCAATCAGCGCCGGTGTTCTGGATGGTGGCCATCCATGAGAAGGATCGCGAAGAAGTCGTGCGACTGGGTGAGTCCAGTTATTTCAACGGGCTGTACGTCGACGAGCAAAATCTCCTGCAAATGGTCAATCCGAGACTGAAGGCGCATGACATGACGCCGAGCTGCGAGTGCTGTACGCACACATTCAACGGTGTCGTATTCGGCCAGACCGCGGGCTTTGGCCCGCGCACATCGTCAGTTGTCGACGCAGAAGAGCCGCCAGCGTGAATCAGAGCAGCTCCCCCTTGTCCCACAAATGCACCAGTTCCCCAGGCGCCCGATCCTCCGGCACCTTCAACACCATTTCCCCGGACTGATAGCGCACTTCAATCTGGTAGAAGCGCTGATCCCCACGGCCCGATTCGCTGCTATCGAGTGGCAGGCAACCCTCAAGCACCGAGCAGATCCTTGAACGCTGACTGATGTCGCACTGGGCAAATTCGATTTCCCGTGGGCGGCTCAGGCTGTGAATCGCTGCAACGCCACCCTGGCGAGATACGCGCAAAACGGAATCTTTATCCAGCTCGGGTAGCGTTTTCATACGGTCTCCTCGGATTATTCGATACCGACCTGTGCCCAGGCTTGCTGCACCGTGTCGGCTGCTTCGGCGCCGAAGCGCTCGCCGGCGTGGTTGATCGTCAGTTTTGCGAACGCGTCAAACGTTGCGTCCTGTTTCAAACGGTCATCACACAGCGTGTCGTACCAGACGCGTCCGGCTTTTTCCCAGGCGAAGCCGCCAAACGCTCGGGCTGCCAGGTAAAACGCGCGGTTGGGAATGCCGGAGTTGATGTGTACGCCGCCATTGTCTTCGCTGGTGATGACGAACTTGCGCATGTGATCCGGTTGCGGATCCTTGCCCAGCATCGGGTCATCGTATGCCGTGCCGGGGTGCGACATCGAGCGCAGGCCCTTGCCTTGGATCTGTGGCATCAGCAGGTCGGCCCCGATCAACCAGTCTGCCTGCTCGGCGGTCTCGCCGAGGGTGTACTGCTTGGTCAACACGCCGAACACGTCTGACAGCGACTCGTTCAACGCGCCGGACTGGTTGGCATAAATCAGCCCAGCTTCGCTTTCGGTGACGCCGTGGGCCAGTTCATGGCCGATGACGTCGAGCGAGCGGGTGAAGCGCTGGAAGATCTCGCCATCGCCGTCACCGAAAACCATCTGCGCGCCATTCCAGAACGCGTTTTCGTAGGCTTGCCCGTAATGCACGCTGCCGATCAGCGCGAATCCCTGATTGTCGATCGAGTCGCGACCGAGCACTTTCCAGAAGAAATCATAGCTGGCGCCCAGCGCATCGTACGCCTCATCGACCGCCGGATCCCCGGACGCCGGCTGGCCCTCGAGACGCACCGGCATGCCCGGCAAGAGCATTTTGTTCTGCGCATCATGCACGCTGCGCCGTGCCAGACCAGGCTTGCTCGCCTCCGGCAGAATCGCCCGCGCCGGCGGCTGCGAAGGACGGCCGGGGTTGGGCAGCAGGCTGCGCACATGATTGAGCGTCTGCATCGCGGCGTTGCGCTGCGGCTCGGAACCGTGGGCAATGATGCGGTTGAGAATGTAGGGTGGGATGAAACTGCGCAGCAATCGAGAGTCGGTCATCTAAGCATCCTTGTCGTCATACGATGTCGATACACATGTGAGCGGCAAGGCGTGTTTTCGGTTCCATGGATTGCCATCGACGCCGGATTCTGCGAAAAACGCCGCCTGCGAACATCTCAAGAGCCAACGACATGACAGACGAACTGCAAATCATCGACCTGCAACCGGGCGACGGCAAAGCCGCGGTGAAAGGCGCGCTGATCACCACCCAATACACCGGCTGGCTGGAAGACGGCACTGAATTCGATTCGTCCTGGAGCCGGGGCAGACCGTTTCAGTGCGTGATTGGCACTGGCCGGGTGATCAAAGGCTGGGATCAGGGCCTGATGGGCATGCAGGTCGGCGGCAAACGCAAATTGCTGGTACCGGCGCATCTGGGGTACGGCGAGCGGACTATGGGCAAGATCCCGCCGAATTCGAATCTGGTGTTTGAGATTGAGTTGCTGGAGGTTTTGACGCGGGAGGATTGAGGTCTGACGTGGGTCTGAATGAAGCAACCCTCATCCAGACGCTTGCAACTTCGGATGCTCAGGTGAACATCTCTATATCGTCAATCGTGTCCTCAATGACGCCCTGCAACGAGGGCATCCGACGCCTTACGTTTTCGAGCGCCGGCAAAACGGTTTCGGTATCCAGTCTTCCATGTCGACGAGCGATATGGCCCAGGGCGGTGATGGCAGAGGCAGCGATCGCTTCGGTTTCGCTGGAGAGATATTGGAGGCAGAAAGACTGGGCCCACATTGGGTCTTCCTCGCTCATACCGATGGATACTAATCCTGCTGCCATATTTTCGGCGACACCACTTGCAATAAGTCTCATCGCCACGTCGCGGGAAATAGATGAATCTTGATAGATGAGGCTCATCGTCGACGCTAGCCCCTGACGCCGATGAATAAGTCCAGCTCCTTCGGCAATTGCTCTCCAAGTATTTCGCTGATTCGTTGAGTTTGGTCCGCAGTCAGCAGCCATTCTCCGTCGGGACTTAGACTGAGTTCTGGCCAGCCCATTACGGCCAATATCGGACGCTCAGATTTCGAGTGGACCGACAGCTCGAATTTCAGCGTATCGTCCTCGCTTTCGTCTGGTAAAAAACCACTAATCCATAAATACATATTTTTATTCCTCTTCACTTTGGAGTCCATCGCTCGGGATCGGCAGGATCGATTTGCTCGCCCGTTTCGTGATTAAACTCACCTAGATGTTTGCCTTGCTTGTTATAGAGTTCTATAGCCCCTGTTTTGCTATCCCATTCGTAGATTCGACCTTTCTTGTCTTTCCATCTGCTGCGCTTACCGCCACCACCTTGAACACTGCTTTTGGATTTGACGGGATAGGTATCCGGGAATGCTGGGAGAGTTACGGGAGGCCGGTGATATTTGATGTCACCGCCAAGAGTAGGTCTTGAAAGCACAACGTATAGAGGCTGTACTCCAGAGTCCGCCGGAAAGACCAGAATAAAGTCCTGGTATTCAGGCGGGTAAACCGGATTGACGATGATTTTGTCCGCCTGCTCGGTCGGCGGGTATATCCAGATGTGTGGAACCTGCGGCGCACCCTCCAACGGCGGAATTGCCGATCCGCGTGATGAGTCTACAGAGGGAGTCCAGAGTAGGGTTGACCCATTCCCAAAATCTGCGACGTGGGAGGCGCCTTGCTTGACGAACTGCACGACTGGAATCATTTCCCAGTCGCTGCGCGTTTGAGTGTTGTATCCGTATCCTTTCAACGTCCCATCGGGCTGCTGTTCCACATGCAATCGAACCCGAGTCCGAGCTGTCTCGAGCGACTGTAGTTGCTCTTCTGTGTAGAGAGCACTATCGGCGAGACTCGATGGCCACAGCAGCGCAACCAACCCAAGCAACCCGCCTGCGACGACACCGCCGGTGGCCAGGCTTGTGGTACTTGCGGCGGCAGTGCTGGTGCTCAGACTGCCAGAGCTGCCGAGAGCAAAAGCTCCGATCGACGCTTGCAAACTGGTCGCGCCAATTGTCTTGAGTGCGATATTCCCGGCCGAGTCGCGTTCATGCCCCGCTAGCAAGGACAGCGTTCCATAATCCGAAATTTTCCCAACCGGTATAAATCCAGATGGATTGGCATCATTGATGACGCCGTTCGGCAGCTTGCAACTTTTCACGAAAACACAGCCGCTTATATTTTGCTGTTCATGTATGACCTGGTGGCCAAGTCGATCTTCGTGGGCCTGCTGCCGAGCCAGAATGTCTTCATAAGCGCCTTGTGCGGCCTCGCGCGCAGCAAGTTCGCTGGCAGTCATGTAGCGGCTGGTGATGTGGTGTCCGTCTCCCTCTGGCGGGTTCTGGACCCGGGGGATGTCTTTCTTGCGAGCCATGAGCGTCCTTGTCCGCTGTTTAAAAACGAAGCGGACGCTAAAGCAACGAAGGAGTGATGGATGTAGGACGCGTCTGAAAGTGTTGCAGTTGTTACAACTGCAAAAAGATCAAATCCATGACCAGACAGGTCAACAAATCGCCTTACCCGACCGCCCAAACCGCTCCCGATAAACCGACGGCGGTACGCCCACCACGCTGCGAAACGCCACACGAAAACTCTCCACCGAGCGATAGCCGCAGCGCTGGGCGATCTGCTCGGTGTGTTGATGGGTGCTCTCGAGGAGCTCCCGCGCTCGCGCCAGGCGTTCATGTTGCAGCCAGGCCTTGGGCGTTTGCCCGCTGGCTTCGGTGAAGCGCCGCAAAAACGTGCGCTCGCTCATCGCCGCTTCGCTGGCCAGGTCGCGGACTTCCAGTGGTTCGTGCAGGCGTTCGCGGGCCCATTGCATGACGCGCGACAGGTCGCTGCGGGGTGTCGGGCTGACCGGGGTGGGGATGAATTGGGCCTGGCCGCCGGTGCGCTGTGGCGACATGACCAAGCGCCGCGCGACAGCGTTGGCGACCTGCGTGCCGAAGTCGCGGGTTACCAGATGCAGGCAGGCGTCGATGCCGGCGGCGCTGCCGGCGGAGGTGATCAGCTGACCGGCGTCGACATAGAGCACGTCCGGATCGACCTCGATCGCCGGGAAGCGTTGCGCCAGTTCACCGGTGTAGCGCCAGTGCGTGGTGGCGCGGTGGCCGTCGAGCAGGCCGCTGGCGGCGAGCACGAACACGCCCGAGCAGATCGACAGCAACCGCGCGCCTCGGTCATGCGCCCGACGCAACGCGTCGATCAGCGCAGGCGGTACCGGGGCATTGCGGTCGCGCCAGCCGGGAATGACGATGGTGCGCGCTGCGGCGAGCAGTTCCAGGCCGCCATCGGCCAGTACCTGAATCCCGCCCATGGCGCGCATCGGGCCTTTATCGACCGCGGCAATCGCGTGTTCGTACCAAGGGAAGTCGAACTCTGGCCGGGCCAGGCCGAAGATCTCGACGGCAATGCCGAACTCGAATGTGCAGAGGCCGTCGTAGGCCAGAATGGCAACCAGATTGGGCAGAGTGGGCATTTGGCGGAAAACTCCCGGTCGGTGTCTTGCGCGCCACTGTAGCGGCAAGCGCCGTCTCGATAAAGTCTGTTCATCCCCCACAGACAAAGGAGCAACACAGCATGACCAGCCTGGTTCGCGAAATTCCCGCCGCCCCTTCGGCGATTGCCCTGATGCATTTCAGCAATCGTCTGACCTTCGAAACCGATTGTTCCGACGTGTTCAGTAGCCAAGAGGCCGGGGAGGTCGATTTTGTTCTGGTGGATGTGCGCGGCCCATTAGCGTTCGAGCGCGGCCATGTGCCCGGCGCGACCAATATCCCGACCCGCTTGCTCACGGCGGAGCGCTTGGCCGAATACCCGAAACACACTTTGTTCGTGGTCTATTGCGCCGGACCGCATTGCAACGGCGCGAACAAGGCGGCGGTGAAGCTGGCGGCATTGGGCTATCCGGTCAAGGAGATGATCGGCGGTGTCACCGGATGGCTCGATGAGGGTTTCGAACTGAACGCGGTTTCAGCAACCAACACTGCGATCAGCTGCGCCTGCTGACGCTTCGATCTCGCCGCCATGGACGCTCCGCATCTCGTGTCAGGACATAGAGAGTCCCGAGCAAAAAAAACGCATATTTCTGACCTGAAAAGGGCAGTGTCCTACAGCCTTCGCACCACCACGGCGCACGCGTTGACCCTCGTCAATGCGTGCGCCGATGTTCTGTAAGTAATTGTCGCTTAAAAACAATTGCCTCCCTGCGCGCCGCCATAGACTGCCGGCCACGTCGGTTTTTGCCGTTAGAACGCCATGACCGAACGCTGACTCGAAAGCTGCCAATAAAAGCCTCCGCACGGGAGTAATAAATGAAAAAGCTAGTGATGTTCGGTGCCCTGGCACTGTCGATGTTGTCCCTGACCGCCGTGGCCGAAGACGCCAAGCCGATCCGCATCGGTATCGAAGCCGGGTACCCGCCATTCTCGATGAAAACCCCTGACGGCAAACTCACTGGTTTTGACGTGGACATCGGTGACGCACTGTGCGCGCAGATGAAGGTTAAATGCACGTGGGTCGAGCAAGAGTTCGATGGTCTGATCCCGGCGCTGAAAGTGAAGAAGATCGACGCGATCCTGTCGTCGATGACCATCACTGACGATCGCAAGAAAAACGTCGATTTCACTATCAAGTACTACCACACCCCGGCACGTTTCGTGATGAAGGAAGGCTCGGGCGTGAAAGACCCGCTGACCGAACTCAAAGGCAAGAAAGTCGGCGTGCTGCGCGCCAGTACTCACGACCGTTACGCGACCGAAGTGCTGGTTCCGGCCGGGATCGAACTGACGCGCTACGGCTCGCAGCAGGAAGCCAACCTCGACATGGTGTCCGGGCGTATCGACGCGATGCTCGCTGACTCGGTCAACCTCAGCGACGGTTTCCTGAAAACCGATGCTGGCAAAGGCTTCGAATTCGTCGGCCCGACCTACGAAGATGCCAAGTACTTCGGCGGCGGCGCTGGCATCGCGGTGCGCAAGGGCGATACCGCACTGGCCGAGCAGTTCAACAAAGCCATCACCGAAATCCGCGCCAATGGCGAGTACAAGAAAGTCCAGGACAAGTACTTCGACTTTGACGTATACGGCCATTAATACGCCGTGAAAAAAAGTGGCCCCGTTTGCGCGGTGGCCACTTTTTTTATGTTTTCGTTGTACTGATAGAGATCCATTGTGGGAGCGAGCTTGCTCGCGAATGCGGTTTGACATTCAGCATCTATAGTGGCTGACACATCGCATTCGCGAGCAAGCTTGCTC